>JBFHKI010000255.1:0-3400 GCA_041595415.1 Pseudomonadales bacterium
ACTGGGGGATCAGCATAATGGTCACTATGATGGCGGCGACAAAATCGGCCGCCAAATCATCGCGCCTGTATTTTGGAAGCCATTCCAGGCAACCCAGATAAGCGTACAGTTTTTTTGCCAATGCGGTTCCCGTATTTTCCTTTACTACAAAGTGGTTATTTTTTCTCTTTGGTTTTTGGTGCCGCAAGCCATTCGCGGCCCTTTAGCATGGCTTGAAAATATATGGGGGACAAGAGGTTTTCCTTGAGGAACCAGGCGCGTCGAGTCGCCTTGGTACCGTCCAGAACCCACTTGGGAAAACTCGGCTGTAATACACCCCCATAGCCAAATTCGGCCAATACAACTTTGCCGCGCTCCACGGTAAGAGGGCAGGAACCATAACCGGTGTAACAGGCTATTTGTGGTTTGCCCTTTATGACGGAGAACAGGTTTGCCGCCACAACCGGGGCCTGTTGTCTGACCGCAGCGGCGGTTTTGGCGTTGGGTGCCGAGCAGGCGTCGCCCAGCCCCCATATGTTTTCATACCGCTTGTGTTGCAGGCTTTCCTGATCGACCTCAACCCAGCCAGCCTCATCGGCCAGGGGTGAATTGGCTATAAAGTCCATAGATGCTTGGGGTGGGCAAACGTGCAACATGTCGAACTGGCGGACTTCCTCGCGGGTATTGCCCTCGGCATCGGTGACTACGAAGGTTGCGGTTTTCTGTTCTCCATTTACGGCAATCAGGTTCTCACCCAGGCAGAGTTTGATATCGTATTTTTCAATGTATTCCATTAGGGCTGGCATGTATTCCTTTACCCCAAAGAGGACGGCTCCGGCGTTGTGGAAGGATACATGGATGTCCTTTAGCCTTTTGCGCTTGAACCACTCGGAACAGGACAAATACATGGCCTTCTGAGGCGCACCGGCGCATTTGATAGGCATGGGCGGCTGGCTGAACAAGGCCACGCCGGACTGCAGTTCCTGTACCAGTTTCCAGGTGTAAGGTGCCAAATCAAAACGGTAGTTTGATGTGACGCCGTTTTTCCCCAAGGTTTCTTCCAGTCCCTCTATCTTGTCCCAGCACAGCTTCAGACCCGGAGATACCACCAGATATTCGTAACCGACAGATTCACCGTCGGCCAGGATCACCTGGTTGTTATCCGGATCAAAGCCGGAAACCGCGCTGCGAATCCAGCGTGCTTTTTTCGGAATCAACGAGGCCATGGCGTGACGTGTCTGAGCCTGAGTGAAGGCGCCGCCGCCAACCAGGGTCCAACCGGGTTGGTAATAGTGGCTTTCACTTGGCTCGATAATGGCAATATCCAGAGATTTGTCACGTTTCAGCAAGCTGGCCGCTGTGGCAATACCGCCGGCACCGCCGCCGACAATCAGGATTTGATGTTTGGCAAACTGGTTCATAACAAGAACTCCTGCGGATAGGTCCGCAATTAAAGGGCGTTAACCGGGATTTTCAGATAGCTGACACCGTTGTCTTCCTCGGGTGGGAGGTGACCGGCGCGCATATTCACCTGCACGGAGGGCAGTATCAGCCTCGGCATGTCCAGAGTTTTGTCTCTGGCGTTGCGCATGCTGATAAATTCTTCTCGACTAACTCCTTGATGAATATGGATATTATTGTTTTTTTCATCACCGACAGTGGTTTCGAGGATGTACTCGGTGCGGCCTTCAGGCAGATAGTCGTGACACAGGAATATTCGGGTATCCTCTGGCAAGGCAAAGATTTTTTGCACTGAATCGTAAAGTGTGCCGGCGTCCCCACCGGGGAAGTCGCAGCGGGCGGTACCGTAATCGGGCATAAAGAGGGTATCTCCGACAAAGGCGGCATCACCTATGATGTGGGTGGTACAGGCTGGAGTGTGTCCCGGGGTGTGTAGCACACGACCCTGAAGGCTACCTATCTCGTAGGTATCGCCTTCGGACAGCAACATATCGAATTGTCGTCCGTCGGTGGCAAAGTTGGATTCGGCATTAAAAATTTTGGCGAAGGTTTGCTGTACGGTGTCAATGTGCTCACCAATCACAATTTGTCCACCCAGCTTCTTCTGGAGATAGGGAGCGGCAGACAGGTGATCGGCGTGGGCGTGGGTTTCAATCAGGTATTTAACCTCAAGCTTTCGCTTTTGCACTTCGGCAATCACTTTGTCCGCTGATGCGGTCGAGGTGCGGCCATTGGCCGGTGTGTAATCCATGACAGAATCGACGATTGCGCAAAGGTTCGATTGGGGGTCGATAACAATATGTGTGCCGGTAAAAGTGTCCGGATCAAAAAAGGAAATAACTTCGGGATTGGTGGCCATATTTGTTTGCTCCTTTCTGTTAATAACAAAATAGTATATCTATATAACTTATTTGTCTTTGGTTTTACCAGAGAATTTCAAGACTAAGTCAACTTTTATTTAAGGCGTCATCGTTTAGATCAAGGAAGGGCAAGTTAGCGGGCGAAATAAACCATGCAGAATGTGCTGTGTTGCCGTGCATTTAGAGCACTTCAGGCACCTTCTTGGTGCAACAAATCAAGTTGTGTCAATTAGTTGTCATAAAGGTTTTGCGTATGGCGCGCTTATAGATATGCTCTGGACAGAGAATCAAATTTAAACAAATGGATGGAAAATTATGTCTCAGGCGTGGAGTAACTACCCAGCGACAGATTGTTTTGATGAATTGATTTCAGCCAAGGGTTCACCCCGAGTTTCAGCACGAAGGTTATTGAATCTGATCGCCTCCTTGGACAAGAAGGAATTGGCCGAACGCTGTGCCGCGGCCGAACGCAGTATTCGTGAAATGGGCATTTCCTTTACGGTGTATTCCGACGAAGGAAACATCGATCGCGCATGGCCCTTCGATTTGATCCCCCGCATTATTCGCGCCAGCGACTGGAAGCTGGTCAATCAGGGCTTGATTCAGCGCTCCAGGGCACTTAACTGTTTTATCAACGATATCTACAACGAGCAGAAGATTCTGGCCGATGGAGTGGTGCCCGCCGAGCCAGTGCTCAATTCGCCGAACTTTCTTGAAGCTTGTCGCGGGGTAAAACCGGAGCACGGCGTCTGGGCGCATATCTGTGGGTCCGACCTGATTCGGGACAAACGCGGTCATTTTTACGTTTTGGAGGATAATCTCAGGGTGCCTTCCGGGGTTTCCTATATGTTGGAAAATCGTGAGATTACCAAGCGTGTTTTTCCGGAAATGTTCGAGAACTACAGTATCCTGCCGGTGGACGACTATCCCTCGCATTTGTTCCGTACCCTGGCATCTCTCTCTCCACGCCGTATCAAGCGGCCAAGCGTCGTGGTTTTGACGCCTGGTATCTACAACTCGGCCTACTTTGAGCACGCCTTTTTGGCTCAGGGTATGGGCGCCGAGCTGGTTCAGGGTGATGACCTCTTTGTCGATGAGAA
>JBFHKI010000256.1:0-3397 GCA_041595415.1 Pseudomonadales bacterium
CTCTGGATTACCTGCCTTTTGCGAACTTTTGAAATCTGACAGGATCTGATAGATCAGTTAATTTTCATTAAAGCCATTGCCCAGCAATGACAGCTATGGAATTAATGCTTCTCTATTGTTTAGGGGGTTAGGTTGCGACTTTTAACATCAATCATCTTTACTTTGAGCGTGTCGCACATTATGGCTCAACCCCTGCCGTTGGATTTTCTCTCTGCCAATTCCTCGACCAGCCCCGAAAGCACACCACTACCGGAATCGGAATTCAGCTTTGTCCGCCTCAGGTACGACCAAAGCTTATCCAGCTACGGACGTCGATCACCCTGGCGAACTGATTGGCCGGAAGCCGAGACCCATTTTTTGCAGGGTATCAGCCGGCTTTCTATTCTTGATACCAGCCCTCAGGCGCGCAACGTCCGGCTTACAGACGACACTTTGTTTGACTACCCTTGGTTATACGCGGTAGATGTAGGCAAGTGGTCATTAACCAGCGAAGAGGCATCAAGACTGAGGGAATATTTGTTGCGCGGCGGTTTTATGATGGTAGATGATTTTCACGGCAGCTATGAATGGCAGGTTTTTTACTCACACCTGCGTAAAGCTTTTCCCGATCGCCCGGTCGTTGAGATTCCCGAGGACGATGCACTGATGTCGGTAATGTTTGAACTCGACAAGAGTATTCAAATCCCCGGCATCCGCGCCTACTACAGCGGCCAAACCTGGGAACAGGATGGTTATACCCCGCACTGGCGCGGCATTTACGACGATGAAGGCCGGCTCATGTTGGCTATCAATTTCAATATGGATCTCGGCGATGCATGGGAGCATGCAGATGACCCGGGCTACCCCGAACCCATGACATCTCTGGCGTACCGTTTCGCCGTGAACTATGTCATCTACGCCATGACACATTAAGAAGGGACAAACGCAGATTATGCCTGAAGCGCTTTTTACCTTTCTTTTCAGCTATCCCAGCGAGTTTTTCCGGGTTGGCAAACTCATTCCCCAAACCTGGGGTAACCCGGTACTGATAAGTATCCTGCTTATCGCTGGTCTGGTATTGATACTGGTTTCGGCCCTGCGCAGCAAACACGACCTGAGCCCGGTCAGACTTGCCAGTATTTCGCTGCTACAAATAGCCGTGCTCGTTGTAGCACTGGCAATGCTGATGCAACCCGTACTGGAGATCGAAGAGCTGCGTCCGCAGGACAACAAGATTGTCGTTCTGGTAGACACCTCTCGCAGCATGGCCTTGACCGATGATGGTGAACAATCCCGCCTGCAAGCCATTGTCCCCATACTCAATGAGTCGCTTCTGGAGCCACTGCAAGAACGCGGCTACGATCTGGAACTGCGCAGTTTTGACGGAGGGCTGGACAGTACAGAGCAGTTGCTCACCGTCCGCGCCGAAAACCAATCCCTGATAACGGACCAGGTGACCAATGCTCTTCGAGCGGCCAGCAATCAGGCACTGGCGGGCTTGATTCTCGTTTCCGACGGCGCCGACAACTCGGGCAAAATAGATGAGCTATGGTATAGCCAGCTACAGTCCTATGGCGTTCCTGTGCAGACACTGGGTGTCGGACGGGAAGTGATGACCGAAGATATGGAAATCAGCGCCGTCAACTTGCCCCAGACCAGCATTCCCAATGCCAATTTACGTGCCGAAGTAACCCTTCAGTCCGGTACCGCCAGACAAACACTGCTCAAGGTATATGACGGCGATCGAATCCTGGCGAGTCAGGAGGTCGAACTGCCAGGCGAAGGCCGTAAAGTACAACAGTCCATCAGCATACCCACAGGGGACATAGGGCTGCGGCAATTACGTTTTGTGCTCGACCCGAGCGCCACGGAATACAATCTGACAAACAACGAGTTACGCCACAATTTGACGGTAGCTCAAAGCCAACCTCGGGTGCTATACCTAGAGGGTGAACCGCGCTGGGAATACAAGTTTATCCGCCGCGCTCTGGAAGCTGCCGGCTTCTTGCACTTGCACGGCCTGGTGCAAACCTCAACCAACAAATCCTATCGACAGGGTATCGACTCGCCGGAACAATTGGCCGACGGCTTCCCGTCTAGCCGCGATGAGCTCTTTAATTACCGCGCACTGATTATTGGCAGCCAACAAGCCGCCAGCCTGAGCCCGGATCAACTGACCCTCATCAGGGATTTTGTTGATATCAGAGGTGGCAGCTTGTTGATGCTTGGCGGCCTAAACGGCTTGAGCGATGGCGGCTGGCAAAATACACCCGTTGCCAAAATTCTTCCGGTGGAATTACCCACCAGCCAAACCCCCAGCTTTCATCGCACCCAAAGCCCAGTGCGAGCGACTACTGCGGGGTTGCGGACGCCCTGGCTGCGATTCAGCAACGATCCCGAAGCAAACCAGCAAGCTTGGCAGACACTGCCGGATATTGCCGATTATCAGCTGGTGGGCGAAGCCCGGCCCGGCGCCACGGTGCTGATGGAAGTACAGAACTCTTCCGGCTTTAGCCCGCTTCTGGCTTTCCAGCGGTACGGCAGGGGGAAAACCTATGTTTTGGCCTCTGGAGGCACTTGGCGCTGGCAGATGCAGTTGCCCTCGGAAGACCAAAGTCACGAAACATTCTGGCAATCTTTGGTACAGGAAATGATTGCCGAGGTACCGCAAAGTATCGATTTCGAAACCGACAACAACTGGTATACGGACAACAGCCGCATTGAAATGTCGGCAACTATCCGCGATCCCGGATTTAACCCCTCCAACAGCGCATCGGTAGAGGTAAAGGTGCTTGATTCCCGAGGCGGGGTACAAAATATCCAGCTCAGCGCCGACGCCGATCAGCCCGGCAGGTATCACGGCACCGCCATTGTTGAGCAGCCCGGCCTGGTACAGATGGACATGACAGCCACTCTGGGAGAAACCCGAATAGACCCGATCCGGCTCTACGCAGAGCGGGATGACGGACGTCTGGAGTACTTCAACACTGCGCAAAATGCCAATTTCCTCAAGCGCATCGCCGCAGAAACCGGAGGAAGCTACTTTACCCCCGAGTCTGCGGCAGGTATTTTGAACCGGTTGCGTTTTAGTAATTCGGGCATCACCGAGAGGGATTGGCTGGTACTTTGGAGCATGCCTGTTAACTTTTTACTCTTGCTGCTGTTAAAGCTGTCCGAATGGCTGCTGCGCAGACGTTGGGGGCGACTGTGATCAAGAGAATAAAACTCCATACAAGATGTTTTGGCCTGACGCTCTGCCTGCTATCCGGCAACAGCCTTTGGGCGGCGACAGAAATGCTTATCGTCAGCGGTCTGGGCGGAGAAGAAAGCTTTCAGCTGGAATTCGATGAACAGGCACAAACCCTTTATCAGTCGGCCCTGAGCCTGGGGATCGATGAATCCGAGGTTCTACTTCTCA
>JBFHKI010000257.1:0-3387 GCA_041595415.1 Pseudomonadales bacterium
AAAATTTAATGGCATTGTCGACCACGTTGGCAATAGCCTGAAACAGGAGATCGTGATCACAGTTCAATTCAGCTTCATCGAGCAATGGGTTAAATACGACATCTTTTTCTTCTGCGAGAGGTTCGTAAAATTCAATAACGTCCTCAATCAACTCTTTCACCGAGCAGATACCAAACTCGCTATGGCGCTTGCCACTTTCAATATTGGCAATACGCAAAAGCGCCTTAAAGGTATTGAGAATATGATCTGCCTCGCCGATGAGTTGCTGGGTGCTCTCCTGTAGCTTTGGGTCTCCCAATTGCTCCATTTGGCTGTTTAGCTGCTCCAGGTGATTGCGCAACCGGGCCAAAGGCGTGCGTAAATCGTGGGCGATATTGTCTGACACTCGCCGGACACCAATTAACAAGCCTTCTATTCGAGCCAGCATATGGTTAAGAATTTCGGCCAGGTTACTGAGATCGTCCCAATTGGTTTTTACATCAATACGTCGCGACAAATCACCAGTCAGAATAATTTCTCTCGAGGTTCCGGCAATACGATTGGTCAGAGCAACCACGTAGTTGGAAATAAAGAAGCTGGTAGCGATAACAGCCGACATCAAGGCAATAGTCACCACGCCTAAAATCCTCATCAACTGCCGAGTAGTCAGGGCATCCTCTATATCCCGGGCTACCAGTAATCGGGAGCCATTTTCAAAGGTGTGAATTTTGGCGGCAACCATTCTGGTGCCTTCAAAATCGGAATCCACATAAAAGGATTCCGGTTCAATATCAAAACGGATTACACCTTCGGCAAGGGTCGTAATTTCACTATTGGGAGCTTCGATATCCTGATAAAGAATGCGATTGTCCGCATCGTAATACACGTACCAGGTATCCTTGTGATTCTGCTGCATGTTGGCCAAAACCACCGCCGGATCGACCAGATCGCTTGCCAGCATGCCCCAATCCTGGAAAGCCGCAATATTGGAATCAATTCCCAACTCAACCTCACGTATCAGGCTGCTCTCATTAAACTGATTAAGGAAGTAGGCCAGAAATGAAACTGAAATACCCAACAGCACTGTAAAAAACAGTGCCATTTTGAAGCTTGAGCTACGGGTATAGGATCGATAAACGCTAGGCGACTTCGACGATATAGCCCGCGCCGCGGACCGTGTGGATGAGAGGTGTTTCAAATTCTTTATCTATTTTTGACCGAAGCCGGCTGATGTGTACATCGATCACGTTAGTCTGTGGATCGAAATGATAATTCCAGACATTCTCTAACAACATGGTTCTTGTGACTACCTGTCCCTGATGTCGCACCAGATATTCCAACAGTTTGAACTCACGGGACTGCAGATCGATTTTTTCGCCACCACGGGTTACTTTTCGCGATAGCAGGTCCATCTCCAGATCGGCCAAAGTGAGTTTTGTCATGGGTTGTCCCGCTTCGGCTTCATAGCGGCGCTTTAGAGCATCCATGCGAGCCAGCAGTTCGGAAAAGGCAAAAGGCTTGACCAGATAATCATCACCCCCTGCTTTGAGGCCAATAACTCTGTCATCTACCTCGCCCAGGGCGCTCAAGATGAGAACAGGCACCATGTTGTTGGTGCCTCGCAATGTTTTTACTATGGTAAGGCCATCAAGTTTTGGCAACATCCTGTCAACCACCAGAACATCAAAGTTGTTTTCTGATGCCTGATTCAAGCCGTCCTTGCCGTCATAGGCTGTTGATACTTCGTGGCCCTGCTCCACCAATCCCTTGGCTAAGTAATCTGAAAGTTCTTTGTCGTCTTCTATGAGTAATACACGCATACTTATGATTGTTGCTCAATTTAATAAATAATGTCCCTTATCTGTCGATAAGGCGCAAGTTACGCTCAGTTCATCCACGCATCAGTTACATTTTATGAATCGTCTGATTTTACAGGCCTCTGACCTTCTGACAACAAACGCGGCCATGGTCAGCGGCCGACGTGCACAACATATCCGCAAAATATTAAAGCTCAAAAGCGGTGACCAGCTCCGCTTTGGTTTGCTCAATGGTCCCATCGGGTTAGCAACCCTGACGGAAGACAAGGATCAAAAAATATATTTGCAGCTGGATTATTCTTTGGAAAAACCTGCCGCCCAATTGCCCTGTACCGTGATTTTGGCTCTGCCCAGGCCCAAGGTTGCACGCCGCCTGATCCAGTGTATTTGCTCTATGGGCGTTAAGGAACTGCATCTGATAAATAGCTTCAAGGTGGATAAAAGTTATTGGCAGAGTCATTACCTGAAAGCAGAACAACTGGAGCAACAGTTACTGCTTGGACTAGAACAGTCGGGCTCTACTTTTATGCCCAGAGTAATTCAGCACCGGCTATTCCGCCCCTTTGTGGAAGATCAGCTTGGCCAGCTGATAACAAACAAGAAAGCTTTATTGGCGCACCCCTATGCTGAACAAGTATGCCCTCATGCCTTGCAAGAAGAATCGGTTCTTATAATTGGGCCAGAGGGTGGATTTACCGATTTTGAAGTAGGAATGTTAAGTAGTCAGGGTGCCAGTCCGGTGTCAGTTGGAACCCGCATACTCAGCGTGGAAACAGCCGTACCTGCCCTGTTAGGACGACTGTACGCAATTGGCTGAACTATTTATCTGGTTTGTATATCGCTGACATCAATTACTCTGGTGCCCGCCAGCATGTCGTGCAGACAGCGTTTGTCAGTACGGAAGATCAGCAGTACATCAACCAGGCTGATGAGAGCCAAACCGGGAATGGCCCCTGCCAACTGAAAAGGAATGTAGCGCAAACCGACAATCTTTCCAAAACTGGGCACCCGGTCATTGGCGTCCACAATAGCAATACGCATCATTTTTTTGCCCAGAGTCTGGCCAAAATACCAGAGGTGGTAGCCGTTTACCAAAAGGTATACAAAGATTCCGACAGCGGTGAAATGCAGTACCTGATCAACGGGTAGTATCCCGGTTTCCAGCACGGTATCCCAATCCAGTTCAGATCCCACATTTAACAGAAACATAACCGGAATACTGGCAAACATAAGAATCAGACCGTCCAGGATTTGCGCCAGAAGTCGCGCCAGACGACTCGCGTCCGGATGGCTTTTATTTGGATAATCTCGCTCCCCTTCTCTTTTTTCGGTGGGAGTCTCGGGGCCATTATCTTCATTAAATTCCAATCTGTTTGCTCCTGAAAATACTTTCTGAACCCTAGATCCGATGAAGATCAACCGGTTCTGCTATTACGGGATTTGAGAGCGTGCCTATTCCGGAAATACTCACTTCAATCAAATCACCATCTGACATAAAAAGAGGGGGTTTACGGCCAGCCCCTACGCCACTCGGGGTTCCTGTACAAATAATATCGCCGGGCATTAGCTCCATGGAAGAAGACAGATAGGC
>JBFHKI010000258.1:0-3380 GCA_041595415.1 Pseudomonadales bacterium
AAGGTCGATTTCTTCTGCTGTACGACTAGGCGACGCGATTAACTCATCCAGACCTTCATGCAACTGCTGCACCAGAATATCTATTCTTTCCGCTATGCGCGACGCGCCTGTTTCACGATGCACTCGCACATAATTTTGCAGTTGCATAAGCTGGAACCGCAGGCGCATTGAGTTACTTTGATGTTCATCAGCTAACTGAAGCTTGTACAGGTTCTCCGAAGTGAGATTTACATTGCGTATCGACTGCGCGGTCAATATTCCTATCAGGAGGAGAAAAAACCCCAGATAGAGATACACCCTGAGACGAACACTGCGACGAATATTCATTCAACTCATACGGAAAGAAGTTCGTACCAGCGCTGCAGGCTGTATTCATAGGTCGTCATGACCGTATTCCACACTGCAATATTGCTGAAACGCTTGCTATAGGAGCCTCCACTGCGAGTCTCGCCGGCAAGCACAGAGACCTGGCTATCGGTTCCTCTTAGATCAACCGCAGCTGGCCGACCTTCATACCAGTAATCCCATTCCTCGGGTGTCATTTGATTTCTCGACCGCTGGGGATTGGATATGTAATACCCCTGTCGGGCAATATAGGCTCCCGGCCAACCGGAAAGCCACCAGTTCATATACTCGTAGGCCATATCTTTACGGCGACCCTCGGTACGGGAGGACAGACACATAACGCCCTGCCAACCTCGGTATCCTTCTATTGGTGCCGCGTAACGAACATTTACACCGCGCCCGCGCAAACTGGAGACGGCAGGAGAAAACATACTTTCAATGTGCACCCGGCCAGACTCCATGAAATGCACCGACTCCGGAACGGAGGTCCAAAATCCGGAAAAATGGCCGTCCAGCTTCAACCTTATTACCAGATCGAACAGTTTATCCACCTCTTCGCGATTCATGGCTCCTATGTCTTCAAACTGCAACAATCCGGCCGCCTGAGCAGCCAGAGCCAAATCAAAAATACCGATACTGGGATCATTGACTATGGCGGTTTTGCCGCGGTATTTTGAGTCAAGTAACCAAGCCCAGCTTTCTGTTTCATACTCTATCCCAGGTTCGACATAGGCTGTGTTATAACCAAACGAATCTACATTGTGTACGTAGGGCATAAAGCTGACTTGCTGTGTCGGCTCATTGGCAAGAGCGCCATTACTGTCCAGGTAGAGAATTTTGTGCGGCGCGTCCCCGGCACCGAGTTTGGCCGAGTTGGAAATACGCCCGATTTTGCTGAGGTTGTTTATTTCATCCCAGTATAGAAGTCGCCCTGTATCAACTGGCTGTATGACACCCGAACTCAAGAGCACCCGTACGCTGTTGGACCATTGTTCGTAAAGATCAAAGCTTTCCGGTCTGGCTACCGCCTTGTGCAATACCTGCGATGTTCCGTCTGGACTAAATTCGATTTCAATACCCAAATCTTCCTGAGCACGCAATCGCAATTCTTCTTGTAAGGTGACATGGGTTCCCAGAACACGCAGTTTGGGGTTTTGCTGGGCATGAATATAGGGACCGGTAGACGCAGCTGCGGCAGCCGTAACTGATTTGATAAAACTCCGCCGAGACGATTTTCTAGTCTCACCCATGGATAACATCCTGTTATTTCATCTTTATACCAATTGCCGCAAACTGCCCAAAAAATTTGCGTCAATGTATGGCAGTGTAAGAGCCAAACTAGACATAAGTCACAGCTTTGTCACGTACTGACTCACACTTTCTTGTGTTTTTGTGAACCAGAACTCAGTTGCCCTCGCGTGCAGATATAACACAGAAGGATAGCCGAGCAGATAAGTGCAGTCTCCGGGTAACTAAGTGGTAACACAGCCCAGCCACCTGTAAGATCCGCCCCCAGAATTTGCACCTTCGTGCAAATCTTCATATTACCTACCAGAGATCTCTATGAAATTTGCCGATCTTGGCCTTTGCCAATCGTTGCTGGATGCCGTTACCGCCAAGGGCTACGAAACTCCCTCGCCTATTCAGGCCAAGGCCATTCCTGCCATTCTGGAAGGCAAGGACGTGATGGCTGCAGCGCAAACCGGAACTGGCAAAACCGCGGGCTTTACTCTGCCCATTCTGGAATTATTGCGCAGCGGCACTCCCGCCAAGGCAAACCAGGCACGAGTACTGGTACTCACACCTACCAGAGAGCTTGCCGCCCAGGTAGGTGAAAGCGTGCAAAGCTACGGTCAAAACCTCCCTTTGCGCTCTGCAGTGGTATTTGGCGGGGTAAAAATCAACCCGCAAATGCAAAAACTGCGCCGTGGAGTTGACGTACTGGTTGCAACACCCGGACGCCTACTCGATCTCTACAGTCAAAATGCGGTTCGCTTCGATCAGTTGGAAATTCTGGTACTGGATGAAGCCGACCGCATGTTGGATATGGGCTTTATCCACGATATCCGCAAGATCATGGCCTTATTGCCAAAACGCCGTCAAAACCTGATGTTCTCGGCCACCTTCTCAAAAGATATCCGGCAGCTGGCCAAGACTATTGTCAACAATCCGGTTGAGATTTCCGTCACCCCGGAAAACGCCACAGCTGCGACGGTAAAACAGTGGATTGTGCCCGTCGACAAAAAGAATAAATCACGCTTACTTATTCATCTGATCAAAGAAAACAATTGGGTACAGGTGCTGATTTTCTCCAGGACAAAACATGGTGCCAACAAGCTGACCAAACAACTGGATGCCGCAGGAATAAAAGCCGCCGCCATTCACGGCAATAAAAGCCAGGGAGCACGAACCAAGGCACTGGCCGACTTTAAAGCCAGCAGGGTGCAAGCCTTGGTAGCTACAGACATCGCCGCGCGCGGTCTGGATATCAACCAACTGCCTCAGGTTGTCAATTTTGATCTGCCCAATGTTCCCGAGGACTACGTGCATCGAATTGGCCGCACTGGCCGTGCAGGATCAGAGGGTCAAGCTGTATCACTGGTCAGTATCGATGAATTACAACAGCTCAAGGATATCGAGAAGCTCACCCGCAAATTACTTGAACGCGAATATGTAGAAGGTTTTGACCCGGAACACGACTTACCCCATACCCAGTTGGACAGTCGCGTCAGCAAACCCAAACGCCCCAAAAAGCCCAAACCTCAGGGACAAGGCCAGGGGCAGAAGTCCGGGCAAGCGCCACAACCAAACACCAAGAGGCGGCGACGCAAAAACCCGAACCCGAATTCCAGCACAAATAATGGCTCGAACCCCGGTCAGGCAAAGCCCCAAAATACCAATCGAGCTATATCGGCAGGTGCAGGACGGCCAAATGACAAGGCTAAAAAAACCTACAACCGGCCACAAAACGATCCCAGACGCGCCCGCTAAACTGTTTTTTGAGGATCCGCAGTCTAGCCGAGTGCTCTGCTGGT
>JBFHKI010000259.1:0-3346 GCA_041595415.1 Pseudomonadales bacterium
GCGAGTCGACCAGCAAGCCGGCCATATCGGCATTGGCCTGCCCCTCCAAAATACGCCAATCAGGCAATTTGCCTCCCGCGATGCGTTTTTTCAAAACCAGCTTTCTGAAATTCGACTGCCCAGCGTTGTACAAACTTTCTAGTGACGGGGTGGCAGACCCCAACAATACGGGCACCCCCAACTGCTTGCCACGCAAGACAGCAATATCTCTGGCTTGGTATCGAGGGTTTTCCTGTTGTTTATAGGATTGGTCATGCTCTTCATCGACCAGGATCAGGCCCAGGGAACGGAAGGGTAGAAATACCGAGGAACGCGTTCCTATCAATAACTGCCCGCGCCCCTGCAGACAGGCCTGCCAAACCTCAAGACGCTCCAGATCGGTCATTGCGCTGTGATAGGTCAAGGGTTTATCTACCAAGGATTTAAACTCGGCCAGCATTTGTGGGACCAGCCCTATTTCGGGCACAAGAATCAGCACCTGGCGGCCCTTCTTCAACTGTTCCAGAGCCAGATGCTGGTAGACCACGGTTTTACCGCTGCCGGTAACCCCCTCCAACAAAAACACTTCCCCAGCAGAGCCCCTTACACTTTCTATTACCTTTGCCTGATCCGCAGATGGCTCCTGTAAATCAACATCTTTAACCAAGGCTTGATGCTCTCCCGGATCGGCAACCGGCTGAATTGCACCAGAGTTTTCCAATTGCCTGACCAGCGCACTGGAAAAACCGGCTTGTGAGATCTCTGTCATTTTTTGCGGCACTGGCTGTGACAACAACCATCTAAACAGCTCATTCTGCCGGTGCGCCCTGGGGCTCAGGTTTTTCTCCCCGGCAGCAATCGCTTGCCATCGTTTTTGCGGAGCAGGCATCTCGCCTTTTAATATTCTTGTCGGCAGAAAGGTGGAGATCACATCCCAGGCCGGAGCGTGGTAATAACGCGCAGCCCAGATAACAAGCCATATCAGGTCCTCTGGTAAGCGCGGCCTGGACGCCAACACCTCGGATACCGGTTTGATCTCATACTCAACCTCCGTATCAAAGCTGCGCTCAAGCACCAGCCCGACAACCTGACGATTGCCAAACGACACCCGGACCCAATCGCCAATATGCAGGGTCTCAGACACAGGACAGGAATAGGTAAAGAGCCTGCGGAGTGGGCAGGGTAGGGCTATACGCCAATAGGATATGCTTGTCATCGGCAATTATTCTGCTAGTATGCGCGCTCTTTTCAGCACGCTACTGTGCCGTGCCCTGAAACAGGGAGGGCGGTACGACAACATTTAAGGCGAAAATTATGCAGACAGATATCCATCCCAAATACGAAGAAATGAAAGCCACCTGTAGTTGTGGCAACGTTATTGTGACGCAATCCACTCGCGTGGGTGAAATCCATATTGACGTTTGCTCGAGCTGCCACCCCTTCTATACCGGCAAGCAAAAGGTTATGGATACTGGCGGACGCATCGACAAGTTCAACAAACGCTTCAGCGGTCGTATCAGCAGCAAATCCTAAGCGCTTTAGAGGCTTTTGCGCCTCAGGTGTCACAGATATTTCCTTAGCTAAAAGAGAGCGTCGGTAATATTACCGGCCTCTTGCTTTGGCGCTTGCTGGGCTTCGGTCAACAAGTCGGGAACATTTTCAGCCAGAAACAACTCGAAAATCGCCCCTTCGGTATTTGGCGGTGCGCGCTCTCCGGTTTCCGGATCAATTAACACCCGAACCACCCCTTTAGGCTGCGGCCTGATATATTCCGGTTTGTCCTGCAGGGCGGTCCGCATAAAGTTAATCCAGATGGGCAATGCGGCTGTTCCACCAAACTCATTTACCCCCAGCAAACCATTATCATCAAAACCCAGCCAGGCTGTCGCCACCAAGTGTGGGCTGTAACCTGAGAACCATGAATCTCTGGGCCCATTAGTGGTTCCGGTTTTGCCGGCAATATCCTGCCGATCCAGAACCTGTGCCCGCCTGCCGGTACCCTTGTCAATCACATCGCGCAATATTGAATCCATAATATAGGCAACCCTCGGATCCATAACCTGTTCAGCAATGCGTCCACGCGGCTCCTCCCGGGTCTCCGCCGAATAAATATTCAGCTGATCTTGCAAAATTGACCGCTCTTGAGGTTCGGTCTCGCCTCTGTTTTCCGTTTCACCAGAACAGTCCGGGCAGACTATTGTCGGCTCGGCCTGATAGAGCAACTCACCGCTTTGATCGCGAATTTCTGAAATTAGATAGGGTTCAACGCGGTAGCCGCCGTTGGCAAAAAGGGCGTACCCCGCCGCCAGCTTGACCGCCTCCAGCCCCTGACTGCCCAGAGCCAAAGTCAGGTTGTAGGGCAAGTCAGATTCATCGAACCCGTATTTCATAATGCTCTGACGCGCCCTATCGATTCCCAGCCCGCGCAATATCCGGATAGATACCAGATTGCGGGACAAATAGAGGGCCTTTCGCAATCGCGTAGGGCCATAAAACACCCCGGAGTCATTTTCCGGCCGCCAGAAATCTTCCAGAGCTGCATCTTCAAAAATTATCGGGGCATCATTGATTAAAGTGGCAGCGGTATAACCATTTTCCAGCGCAGCCGCGTAGAGAAAGGGCTTCATGTTTGACCCGGGCTGTCGCTTGGCCGAAGTAATACGGTTAAAACGGCTTTGGTAAAAGTCGAACCCGCCGGTAAGAGCCCGGATCGCGCCATTCATTGGATCCACAGCCACCATGCCCGCTTGCACGTCAGGAATTTGTGACAGAACCCAGCGACCATCGAGCTGGCGCAAGCGAATTACATCGCCAACGGATAATAGATCACCTGCCTGCTCCGGAAGATCCCCCTGCCAGCTTTCCGTTCGATAGCGACGGGTTTCGGCAAGGCCGTCATTCCACTCAAGGTTGAGACTGACTCCACCGGTGCTTAACAAGGTTGCCGAGCGATCCTGGACCTCGACTACCACTGCCGGCAACAGTCCAGAAACCACAGGGATTTGGTTTATATATTCCTGCACCCATTGCATATCGGCCATCTGAACTTCGGAGAGGTGCTCTTCGGGACCGCGGTATCCATGACGCACGTCATAGGTGAAAACACCCTCTTCAACTGCATCATCAGCAGCTCTCTGCAATACCGGATCCAGAGTTGTATAAACCTCAAAACCTTCTTCGTAAGCAGCCTCGCCATAGCGGTCCACCATTTCAGCACGAACCATTTCGGCAACATAGGGCGCATCCAATGTAACAGTTGAGCCGTGATAACTTGCCGTAACGGGTTCGGCTATAGCTGCGGCATACTCTTGCTGATTGATATAACCCAAAGACAGCATCCGCCCCAAAATCCAGTCTCTTCGAATCA
>JBFHKI010000260.1:0-3274 GCA_041595415.1 Pseudomonadales bacterium
ATCGCCATCCTGAGCAACAACTGGTGCAGTGTAGAGCATGCCTAAGCAAGCACCTGCGCCTAATAGCGTAGTAGAAAGTTTCATTTAAGAATCCCCAATTATGATTTTGAGTAAGTACACACAGTATTTCTTCTGCTTTTGCGCACATTTCGAAAGCTTGCAAGCCTGAAGCTACAACTGATTACAGGCCTACCTCACCTCCGAACAGCACCGTTATACCAGTGTGCAGCTAGAGTGTAAATAATGTGCAGATAATGTGTATACATATATGAGCCAATACTGAAATAGACATCTTGTTACCAATCTAAATAGCAAAAGGATGGCATCAACACTGTTAGAACAGACACAGATGACAACAAAAAAAGGGAGGGGGATAGAGGATAAAGACGAATAAAGACAGGAGGGCAAAGCCCTCCAGTCAGAGACCCAGTCGTTGCGCCAGATCGTTTAGAGACTCTTCCAAGGTTGCAATTTTGTAAGCCGGTAGGCCGGATTCTTCTTTCACTTTCTCAAGCAAACTGAGCATTTGCTTTACTTGAAGCACCCTAAGGCCAGAAACATCCAGAGATGGGTCCCGACCTTCAGACTCTATCATGCTTACATCCTGATCGATTCTGCTAATTAGGCGCCGAGCCGTTTCAACAGCGCTCACAAAGTCATCCGCCAACAAAGTGGATTGCATACGCAGGGAGAGAAACTGGCTGTCTTGGGAAAAGACAATAGCGCTGTCGATAAGAGCTGTAGCTTCATTCGCCAATCTGGGTTGGTATTCCGGGGTGGTTACTTTGATACGCCAGTCGGCTCGCAGTTTGACACTGGTTTCATACCAGAGATCCGAAGGATCTACCGCAGCCAGTTGACCATCTAATTCAACCACTTCCATCATTTCACCATTATTCGCAGCCAGCCATGCATTGAGCGTATCCCTTGCTGTGCCTTCAAGCAGGGGAAACTGCTCAACCACATAATCTGGCATGTCATCGCCCCGCCGGAAGGCGTCAAACCAGGGTAACAACAGAGCATATCGCGCCTGCTGGTTATCGGGATTTGCCTGCAAGGCAAGCTGTAAATTCTTTTGCGCCTCATCCCTATCACCCTGAAGCTCTTGCCCCAGCGCAATCATAATAAGAGCTTGCGGATCACCATTATCCAAAAGCGAGTCTGCCAGATCCACGGCACGGGATTTCATTAACAACCGATCCAAACGTTTTGATATATAGGGGTAGTTCAGCTCTATCGGAAAGTCCTTCCGCAGCCAACTATCTTCATCCAGCAATGGATCAAACCCTGACAAAAGTGGGTAAACTCTGGGCCTGCGCAAAGCATCGCTGGTATTCATTACTCGAGCCGACCGGGTCGCCATGTAATTATGATTGTCGGTAATTAACTCACCGCCCCTGGCGAAAGCCTCAACATTTTCCTGATCCATAGCCAAAGCGGTAATTACATCTTCCACCGAACCCACACCCTTCTCCAGATAACCCAGAGGGTCATCGATCAGCGGCCTGCCCGTTATGGCTATTTGTGTTTCCACATCCAGCGGCTGTTGCGAACCAAGAAAAAACAGCACCTCTGTATTCCATTGATATACGCGAACGTAGGGATAAACATCGAGCATGGTTGCACAAAGACTTCTTAACAGAAACTCATCGACAAACTGGGTATTCATCCACTGCAGATAGACCCCGTCTTCCGTTAAATGCTCCTTTGCCAAAGCCATAAACTCACGGGTATATAAATGCGACGCTCCAGCCGTCCAGGGGTGCGAAGGCTGCGAAACGATGGCATCGTATTTTTTATCTGTAAGCGTCAGTGCGCTACGGGCATCATTTATGGTGATTTTGAACTTGGGATCCGCCAAAGGGTTAATCGCCCTCTCATCCCCATAGAATTGATTGGCCCGAACCACTTCCGGCTCAAGCTCGATAACATCGACATCCACTACCGAATCCGGTACACCTTCCAGAGCCACACCAGCACCCAAACCGACGATCAGCATTGACTCTGCATCAGGACGTGCCAGTACCGGCATGGTCGACAACATTCGCTGGTTGTGAATATAAGGTGGTGCACCCTTCAGACTGGTGGACGCCTCCGGCAAACCATTGGTTCTAAGATTGAGGTACCCATACTCCTCAACTACCAAAACTGTCGCCGAGCGTCCAACCTCGTAAAAACGTATATCACCTCCCGGCTGGGCAAAAACCGGACTGGCACGGAGAATCTCTTCTGGCATCTTGGGTTGATAAAAGATCAAAATAGCCAGGGTGAATATCAAACTGGAAGCAACCACAAGCTTGTTCGGCTTGCTTAACAAAAGGGCGGCGGCCAATGCCAGGACAGCGTTCAACACTACAGCAACCCGAATAGCGCCCTCGTACTTGAGCAATGGAATAAGGAAAAACGCCGCAACGGTTGCACCGACAATGGCACCGAGGGTATTCCAGGAATAGACCTTGGCTGAAGCCGGTGCAGCATCCGATGTACCTGCAGCCAAAATACGAACCGCCAGCGGAAAGGTCGCCCCGATAAAAATCGTCGCAGGCAACAAAACCATTATGGCAAAGGGAACATTGCCACTCAGCCCTGCTGTGTCCGGGAGAGCCAAAGGCAGAAGTTGGTAGATCAGCATAGATGTCAGGGCAATACCGCACTGAACACCGATAAACCAATGTGTCGCCTGAAGAGGCGTTTTGGCAAAACGTGATGAAATACCACTACCGATGGCAATACCACCCAGGAAGCCCGCCAACATGGTGGCAAAGGCCGTGATACTCCCACCCAGAACATGCCCCAACAATCGCGTCCAAAGCACTTCATAAACAAAAGAGTTAGCTCCGGAAAGCAACATCAAGGGTAATATCCAAAGCCTTGATCCAGGGGCTTGTGAAAGGGCTTCCGCTTGTTCTTCCTCAGACTCCTGGTTACCAAGATTGGCGTGATCACCAATATAGCGTGCCAGCGCTGCCGCCAGAACAAATACCAACAAATTGATAAACACTCCGACCCAAACCGTACCGATAAGTCCCAACAAAGGTAGCAGGACAAAACCGGCAACCACCGTTCCACCTATAGCACCCAGAGTATTGGTGGCATACAACAGGCCGACACGCGAACCGATCTGCTCTCTGGACTGCACTACATACTTGGTAAGGAGTGGCAGAGTCGCTCCCATAAAAGTAGTGGGTATTACCAAAACCAGAAAGGCGATAATCAAGTAAAAGAATCGCGGTTTGGAGTTCTTATAAATAAATTGAGTAAAGCATAAGTGATG
>JBFHKI010000261.1:0-3227 GCA_041595415.1 Pseudomonadales bacterium
CAATTTGTATTGGGGTCCGGACTTGCTCCCAGGTGAACAGGCCGCTGCTGAAGATGGTAACCGTACCTTTGTTAACAACGGCGATCAGAAGATGCAAGGCCTTGAGTTTGAGGGTAACTACCTGATAAACAATAACTTCAGCCTTCGCGGTACTTTGGGTTATCTGGATGCCGAATACACAGATTACTGTGATATCAGCTTGGTCGATGGGCTGGGACCTTACGCGGTTTCAACAGGTCGTGCGACATTTGACACCTCTGGTGATTACGACTGTTATCGGGTAGATGGACAGGTTGCAAAAGAACAACCCAAATTTACCGGCTCTTTGAGCCCAAGCTATAACACAGACTTGGATAATGGCCTGCGTCTTAATGCTCGGGCAGATATCCGCTTTGAGTCTGGTCAGTACCTGGAGTCGGCCAATATCGCCAAAACCGAGGGCTTTGCCACAGTCAATGCTTCGGTGGGGCTGACATCGGATAACTGGGGTGCAACTCTCTACATAAATAATCTGACGGACGACGATACACCCTTCCAGTACAATACTGGTGATGACTTGAGCATTGATCCTACCAGTGCTGGAAGCTTGGCAATCCTGAATGCCGGTGGTGACTTGCAGGATAATTACCGTATTACTCCTCGTGCGCCACGCACTATCGGATTGCGTTTGAACTATAATTTCTAACAACAATTCTAGAAAATTATCGGAGTTTTAATTCTCTGATTTAAACCCCCCAAGGCGTTTGCTGCGGGGGGTTTTTTATATGTGGAAAAGTTCCCGGAAGAATGTGCAGATATAATGAATTTGGTTAACTTGTTGGTTTGATTAAGCACTAAGCAAGCAGATTGTGCATCCTAAAAGGAAATCTAGTGAAATATGCAGATTTCCAGATTCGCTTTTACTTTGTTCCTGATATAAACACGCCGCTCTAATGCCGAAACCTCTAGTAATTGGATTACGTAAAAATAAGAGGGCCTGAATCTACATTCTGAATTTGGGGAAATTAAGGGATAGATCGGCGGTTGTTTAGAGCGTTCCCCTGATTTTATGAGCCAGGGGATGTACTCACATAATAATTATTGGGGATAAATAAATGGCTAAACTCAAGAAGCTAGTAGTAGCTGGCACATCTATGTGCACGCTCTACTTGGCACCTGTCTATGCTCAGCAAGCGCAGGAATCACTTTCACTAGAAGAAATTGTTATCACCGGTCGAAAACGTGAGGAGTCTTTGCAAGAAGTTCCTGTATCGATTTCGGTATTGGGTGAAAATCTGATTGCCGACACTGGCATTCTGGAACAGCGGGACCTGTTTGAACTGGTACCCGGTATTTACTATGACGAGGGACCTGACCGCAACGCGGCTTTCCCGAGTGTACGTGGTGTGCAATCCAATGAAATTGCAACCAACCGTACCAAGGTAACCGCCTTTATTGACGGCATGCCTATTCTGGGTTCCCAGGGTTCATTGGGTTTTGGTAACACGGCCCAGGTTGAAGTCTACCGTGGTCCGCAGAGTGCGGCTTTTGGTCGATCTACTTTTGGTGGTGCGATCAACTACGTCACCAAAGATCCGGGCGATGTGTTTGAAGCTGAACTGAGTGCAGATGTGAACGATTACGGTCGTCGTCTGATGCGCGGTAATGTTTCTGGGCCTCTGACCGACAACATTGGCTATATGCTGAATGTTGAGTACGAAGACAGCACGGCGCCAGATGATTATAAGGCGAGTGATGGTGTTCAGTACGGTGAGCGCGGTACTGAATCTATTGGTGGTAAATTGGTTTTTAATCCAACCGACGCGCTGGAAATTGAGCTGGCCTTCAGTCATGTTAAAACCGAAGACAGCCCTGGTGTGAGCTACTTTATCAGTGAGTCGGCGCGTGATGCCTGTTTTGCCGACAGCGGTATTATCAACCCGGCCATGATGGGTGGCGGTGTTTATGTCGATGGTTCCTTTGATTGCGATTGGGGACAAGGTGCCCAGATTGCGGCGCAAAATGACCGTCGGGTTCAGGTAGCGAATGCCTTTGATGTGCTGGATAACGGTGCGCCCGGCGATGCTGATTACGATGCGCTGATAGCGGTGGTTCCACACTATCAGGGTTTGACGGCTCAGCAGCAAGAAGATCTGTTGTTCCTGGCGCGATCACAATCCACCTTTGGTGATTATTTTGCTGCCAACGACGAGCGAGATCGTTTTTCTATCCAGACGGATTATTTGATGGATAATGGTAGTGCGATTCAGTTCTCTGCCTTCATCAGTGAAGAAGAGTATGTACGTGGCAATGACACCAGCCGTGACCCGTTTTTGCCGATCAACTTTGCACCTGGTATGGGTACAGATTGGGCGCTGGTTGATATGGGGCCTGCTGCAACGCTCGGCACAATCATGTCTGACCCGACTGAAATCGAAGAAACCTATGCAGAAATCCGTTGGGTGTCTCCTTCTGAAGAGCGCCTGCGTTATGTTGTTGGTGCCTCTTATTACGATTATGACTTCCTGACGACTCTGTATTTTGGTGGCTATGATGCACTGCAGCGTGGCGCCGATGCGGTACAGCGTTATATGGATCTGACCGGAGACGATGTTTCCATTCCGGATCAGTTGCTGGGTGAGTCGGCTTCCAACGCCGGTGTGTTCTTTAACTTGACCTACGATGTAACTGATAAGCTGGCGGTTACTGCTGAAGGACGTTATCAGAGCGATGAAGTGTCGGGTACTGATACGATCTCAGGCAACTCCGGTTCAGTAACTACCAAGAAGTTTATCCCGCGTTTGTCTTTCAATTACAACATCTCGGACACGGCTTCTTTCTACGGACAGTACTCTGTGGGTAATAATCCGGCCGGTGTGAATGTGGGCTTCTTTAACCCGGATATTATCGCCAGCCTGAATGCCGCCAATGATCTCTATGAGGCGACAGACGGTGCAGAAGGAGCATCCTATACGGTTGAAAGCGTCGCCAATTTCAAGGAGGAAAAGCTGACCAATATCGAATTTGGTTTCAAAGGCTCAGCACTTGATGGCCAACTGCAATACACCGCGGCTATTTACAGCATGAAGTGGAAGGATAATGTTCAGCCCACCAATTTGTATTGGGGTCCGGACTTGCTCCCAGGTGAACAGGCCGCTGCTGAAGATGGTAACCGTACCTTTGTTAACAACGGCGATCAGAAGATGCAAGGTATTGAACTTGAGGGTAACTACCTGATAAACAATAAC
>JBFHKI010000262.1:0-3213 GCA_041595415.1 Pseudomonadales bacterium
ATCACGGTATTTACCCCGTACCCGGCGGTGCCTTGAGCGCACAGGATTATGAGGATTCTGCCCGAGCCAGCGGCTATCAGGGCGAGGTATATGTGGGTTCCGACCTGATGACCATCCGTTTGCTGCAGTCACAACGCTAAGTCGGAACCCTGGGAGAGGGATGCCCCGGTATCCGCTATCGCAGCCATAGATTAATACGATGGGATTAGCCGTAAAGGACCGACTAGAATGGCATCCAACGACTTATGTCAAACCAGTTACTGCGACAAGCTAAGGAAAAAAGATGATTACCCACGTACCTGAAGTTACTTTCAAAACCCGCGTCCGCGACGAAAGCGTCGAAGGCCCCAACCCCTTCCGCTGGCAGGATGTCACCTCATCCGAACTGTTCGGCGGCCGCAAGGTTGTAATTCTGGCTTTGCCAGGTGCTTTCACCCCGACCTGCTCCAGCACCCACGTGCCCGGCTACGAAGAAAAATACCAGGAGTTCAAGGATCTGGGCGTAGACGATATTTACTGCGTCAGCGTCAACGACGCTTTCACCATGTTCCAGTGGGGCAAAAACCTCGGCGTCGACAAGGTGAAAATGCTGCCCGACGGCAACGGTGAGTTCACCGACAAAATGGGTATGTTAGTGAAGAAAGAGAACCTCGGCTTTGGTGCCCGCTCATGGCGCTACTCCATGTACGTAGTGGACGGCAAAATCGAACGCATGTTTGTTGAGCCCGGCCAGATGGACAACTGCCCGACCGACCCCTTTGAGGTCAGCGACGCAGACACCATGTTGAGCTACCTGAGATCCTGATCCGGGTTGAGACCAAAAAAAGGGCAAACTTCGGTTTGCCCTTTTTTGTGAAGCACAATAACCTCTTGGCAAAAAATACCGGCGTGCACCAAGGGAGGAATAATGAGCGGCAAAAATACAAAAACCTGGTTCCCTGCCAAAACCCAGGGTTGGGGCTGGGGAATGCCCCACAGCTGGCAGGGCTGGCTGGTTCTTCTTACCTATATGATCACAGTGGTGGTGGTCAGCATCATGCGCGACGCCGGTGCCCTTAGTACATCCATTTGGCTGTTTGCGGTATTAACCCTTACCGCCTTGTTAATCGCGGTATTTTATCTCAAGGGCGAAAAACCGAAGTGGCGTTGGGGTGAGGATGAAGATTGATCTGTTTCCCTTTCATATCTGTTTCTGAATTAGCCAGCAGGATAAAAGTGAAACCCGGGTTATAAATACCTCTGCAGTTTGTAAAGAGGCTATTTTAGAAAACTCAACATTTCCGGTCTGTTAGAGTTGTTACACTTTGCTCCATGGTATCTGAAAACACACTGCTTTTTTAATATGGGGGAGACAGGATCTCAATGCCAATTGCAGATCTATACTGATTATGCCAACCAGCCTCAAACAACGTATCCACACGACTGCATTGCTGATTATTGCCCAGTTTCTGGTGGCTATTGGTGCAAATGCCCAGCCGGTGGATCGCCTTCCCCTGTCGGAATTTGATGTTCGCCCGCCCAGTGATTGGGTGGAGGGTAGTATTGGCGATATGCGTGTTAATCGCGCCCAGTGTCGCAGCTTTCCCGAGGATCAGGTACGCCAGCGCATCGTCGATATAGCACGGCAGGAGTGGGCTTTTTTTGGTTCTCTGCAATATCAGATTACCCAAGAGGCTGGCGAAAACCTGAGTCGGGAAGAACGCCGCGCCAGACGGCCACGTCTGAGCCCGGAAGAGTCGGCCCGAGTGGCCAGTACCATTGCCGGTTATTGGTCCACTACGGCGGAGGGCGCCTGGATTATTGAGCGCCAGAACGATGAGTGGCGCGAAGAGGGTGCTGGCGCCCGCTGGCGGGACGCCTGGTCGGCGGCCTTTATATCCTGGGTGATGTGTGAGAGCGGGGTTGATTCCAGTACGGAATTCCGTCACGCCATTGCCCACCACTCTTATATCGATCAGGCGATTCAGGCGAGGGACGGGCTTGTCCAAGGCACGCTCTATACCGCCTACGACGCTGGCGAGGCCGAAGTCGTGTCGGGTGATCTGCTGTGCACCGGTTCGCGACCTCAGTACCAAAATCTGGATGAGCGCCGCAACTTTTTGGGCGAGGGTGCCCGAACCCACTGCGATATTGTGGTGGATGTGGATCTCGAGAACGGCCTGATAGACACCATAGGCGGTAATGTGCAGAGCGCTGTCCGACTCAAGACTATCTCGATGACCCGCGACGGCCGGTTATTGAGTCCGGTTGATCCGCAGGGCCGACCGGTTTTTGCACACCTTAAATTCCGGGATAACGGAACTCGTCTGGCTGCGGAGTAATTGTTGTCCGGCGTTCTTCGGCGCCCCTGTGTTGTTCCTCCGGATAGGGGTAAGCGCTCTTATTGCCCTCATATGTATTAATATGGCAACAATCCTTTTCGAGGCAAGCTGATGGCTCAGGTCGATTGCGCTGTAAAACCCAAAGGCGATTTCAATTGTCTATTGTGGGCTTTGGTGCCAAAGACCGGTCAGTATATTCTCTGTCTGCCAACACGGATTTTGTTGTGCATCCTTCTCGCCGGGTTTTCGCCGGCATACGCCCAAAATGTCGAAGAATTTATCGCACTGGCCGAACAGGGCGATGCCGAGGCGCAATATAGCCTGGCTTTTATCTACGACAAGGGCGTGGGGGTAGAGGCAAATCCGGCTGAAGCCTTGCGCTGGTACCAGATGGCGGCCGAACAGGGGTATGCCAGTGCCTGGGCGAATCTTGGGGTTATGTATGCCGAGGGGCATGGCGTTACTGAAGATGATGTTGAGGCGGCTCGTCTGTTTGGTCTGGCGGCCCGACAGGGTGTGGCGGTGGCGCAATATAACCTTGGTCTTGCCTATATGCGTGGCCGAGGGGTTGAAGAAGACGACAGTGAAGCGCTGCGCTGGTTTGAACAGGCTGCCGAACAGGAACTGGTGGGCGCTCAGTTTAATTTGGGGTTGATGTACCACCGGGGCGTAGGCACTGCGGTGGATCACGACAAGGCGGTTTACTGGTTTCGGCGTGCCGCCGAACACGGCGATGCCGCTGCCCAGTTTAATCTGGGGGTTAAATACGCACGCGGTGAAGGTTTGCCGGTGGATCTTGTCCGTGCCTTCGGCTGGATGTCTCTGGCCGACAGGCTGGGTTATCAGGACCCGCAGAACAGTCTCGAAATCATCCGAAGTCAGCTGAGTCCTG
>JBFHKI010000263.1:0-3200 GCA_041595415.1 Pseudomonadales bacterium
GAGCTTGGCGTGGTGGGCAAACGGAAACCGCCTCGGCAATGGCTCGTATGTGTTCCGGGGTAGTACCACAGCATCCGCCCACTATGTTGAGGAAGCCGGAGTCGGCAAATTCCCGGATAATGGAAGCCATTTCTTCCGGAGTCTGGTCGTACTCCCCGAATTCGTTTGGTAAGCCGGCATTCGGATGGGCACTTACAGCTGTTTCGGCAACGCGGGACAGTTCTTGTACATAGGGACGGAGTTGTTCCGCACCAAGAGCGCAGTTCAAGCCGATTGAAAGGGGTTTGGCATGGCGTACCGAATTCCAGAAAGCCTCGGTGGTCTGCCCGGTCAGGGTGCGACCACTGGCATCGGTAATGGTGCCGGAAATGGCTACCGGTAGGCGTTTATCCAGCTTTTCAAAAACGGTTTCGCAGGCGAATATCGCAGCTTTGGCATTGAGGGTGTCAAATACCGTTTCGATCATAATGAGATCAACTTCGCCTTCTATCAAGGCTTCGGCTGCTTCGCTGTAATCTTTTACCAGCTCGTCAAAACTTATGCGTCGCGCACCAGGATCATTAACATCGGGGGATATTGAAGCGGTTACATTAGTTGGCCCCAGGATGCCTGCCACATAACGTGGTTTGTCCGGTGTTTTGGCACTGTACTCGTCAGCTACTTCTCGGGCCAGTTTGGCTCCGGCCAGATTCAGGTCACGCACAGCGTGTTGCAGGTTGTAGTCGGCCTGGGCAATAGCAGTTGAGCTGAAGGTATTGGTTTCCAGAATATCCGCACCTGCTTCAAGATAGGCAGCGTGAATTTCCCGTATTACATCGGGGCGGGTGATGGAAAGTAGATCGCTATTTCCTTTCAGGCTGCTAGGATGATCTGCAAAGGGGCCAGCTCTATAATCCTCTTCTTGCAAAGAGTGGCGTTGAATCATGGTGCCCATGGCGCCATCGAGAATCAGGATGCGTCGGGCAAGCAGGTCGGCAATAGGCGGTCGGTTCAGGCTCATAAAACAATATCAATATATTTCAATATAGGTTCGAATTCTAACAGACAGGATCGCATAAAAGCGAACTAAGCTGTTAGCTCACATTGAAATTGACAAGCAGCTCGGCTTACAAAGAGGATAGCCAGAAGCAATTGAAGCCATATTGATGCATGCTCCCGAAATAGAGGTAGGAATTTGATGATTCGTTGGTTGTTGTGTCTGGGCTGTGTGCTTTTAACGGCCTGCGGTGGAGGTTCTGACTCCGACTCGGGAGGCAGCGGTGGTGTGTCTCCTTCAGGTTACAGCATTTCGGGATTGACGAATCCCGTCGATATCAACAATCAAAATAATGTCGGCTTTAGTCTGTCCAACGCGGAAGTGGGCAGTGAATATCGCTACAGCTTCACCGATTCCCAAAATGGTCAGATTTCTGGGTATGGAACCATATACCAGACAGACCAAGCTATAACCGGTATTGATCTGTCTTCATTGGTGGACGGTAGTATCCGGCTGGAATTTGCCCTGCAAAATAGTGCAACTGCTATCGGACCAGTGTTGACTGCGACTACAAACAAGGAAACAGAGTCGCAAGTGTCACAGGTGACTCTCTCAGGCCAGATTACCTATGATCGTGTTCCCCACAATCTTGACGGTATTGGTCTTGATTACAGCAACACTATGCAACTTCCTGTTCGACAAGCCAGTCTGCGTATTCTCGACGCCAGTGGCGATATTCTTGCCATAAGTAAAACCGACGAGCAGGGGCTTTATCAGGTTCTGGTTCCGGTCGATACCGAACTCAGGGTGGAGGTTCTGGCCGAATTGTTTGAGGCTGATCCAGAGCTGAATTGGCTGACGCGTGTCGTCGATAGCGCGAATAACGATAGCTTGTTTGTTCTTCAGGGCGCTCTGGCTAGTTCCGGCAATCAGAATCAGCAGCGTAATCTGAGGGCAGCATCCGGCTGGGACGGAATTGAGTACAGTGGGACACGCTCTGCAGCGCCCTTTGCGATACTGGATAGCATCTACGAGATATTCGAGCGATTGCGCACGGAGGAGATATCTGTGTCACTACCGGAATTGCAAATTCGCTGGAGCACAGAGAGTACTGGTTCGTTTTACCAGAATGGTGACCCTTATATTTCAATTGCCGGGCTGGCCGATGTGGATACAGATGAATATGACCCCCATGTGATAGTTCATGAGTGGCTGCACTATTACGAAGATCAAATTTCCCGTGGGGACACCATAGGAGGATCGCACAGCCTGAACTCTTTGTTGGAACCGCGCACTGCCTATTCAGAAGGGAAGGGAAATGCATGGGCTGCCATTATTCTTGAAGATCCGGTCTACAAGGATGCTTTGGGCGCCGGGCAGGCCATCGGTTTCAACTTTAATATGGAGAGCAGTGTTTCGGGCCGCTCCGGCTGGTATATAGAGAGGTCGGTTCAGGAAATAGTTTACGATCTGGTTGATCTCAATAATGAGGGAATGGACGACTTGAGCCTGTCCTTGGCGGAGCTTCTGAGCGCCTGGCAATCTGATGACTATCTGGAGCAGAACAGTATTACGACGATTTTTTCCTTTTTAGAGCTACTGATGCAAAGGCATCCGCAACAGGCCTCTGCAATCGAGGATCTGATGCTGAATGAAAATATTTCCGGCCAGGGATTATTTGCTGTCGGCGAAACCAATGGTTCTGATAGAGACTACAGCCTACCTGTTTATCACCAATTGTCAGTCGGTGCGACATCTATGGAAATATGTAGCGATAATGCCGCGGATGGTGAATACAACCGCCTGGAAAATCGTCAACTGGTTCGGTTTACCATCGATGCAGAAGGGAGTTATCGAATAGAGATGGATCGTAATTTGGGCACCAGTCATTACGATGTTGCTCGGGACAGCGATCCGGATTTCATTATTTTTCGTCAGGGTAAGCCGGTTACCAGCTATGTGCTTGGTGAAGGCGCTTCGGCTGATTCCAACAACGAAAGCTTTGTAGCTAGTTTTACCGCCGGGGAGTATGTGCTGGAAGCTTTTGACTGGTTCAACATCGATGAAGACAGTGACACTGGAGGGCTGACCTGTTTTGATCTCTCCATTTTGCCCATTTAAGCCAAGGTGATGATATGCGTACTTTTATACTAACTATATTGTTTCTGGGGTTGTCGGGCTGTGACTCTTCCAGCCAGACTTTGCAATTAGTTGAATCCGAGGC
>JBFHKI010000264.1:0-3180 GCA_041595415.1 Pseudomonadales bacterium
CACGGTTCTGGGTTCGGTCGGCTCCGGTTTAACCAGATTGGTTAGTGTGCCAATGCCCGAAATACGAGTTTCCACCAGGTCGTCTTTTTGTGCCAGTCGTTCCGGCTTGAAACAGCCCTCTGCGGGTATGCCCATGCAGATCACGTCTCCCGGGAACATGGTGATCGCCGATGAAATGTAGACAATGACATCTTCGATACTCTGTCGCAGGTTGGAAAGGGGAGCTGAGTGGACCAGATCACCGTTAATGCGCATTTCCAGGCTCTGCTGGTAGGGGTCACCAAATTCGTCTTCAGTCACTATGTGAGGCCCAAAGCCGGATGACAAATCAAACATTTTGCCAAGGCCAAACTGGGAGCTGTGTTCCTGGTATTCCTTGACGCTACCTTCGTTGTAAATCGTATAACCGAATACATGGCGTAGCGCATGTTCGCGTGCAATATAGCGTCCGCCCTTGCCCAGAACTACTGCCAACTTGCCCTCGCATTCAAGGGTTTTGGTGCGTAGTGGTATGTCGACAACCTCGCCTTGTGCTACATGGTTGCGGGGGGAGCGGATGTACAGCGTGGGGTGTTCTGCGGTATTCAATCTCTCGGCTTCTTGCTGATCCGAAGAGTTAGCGGTTACACAAAAAGTTGCCCAAGGTATAAGAGGTGGCAGCAGCTGTATCTCTTCGAGATTGAAGGTTTCAAGATCCTTGGCGTTTTTGATTTGATGGCGAGCGTATGGGCCGCGTTTGATTACATCCTTGACGGATTGTGGCATTCCACGACTTTCACGATCGACAGCCAAAACCGTCTTGCCATCATCTTGCAACCAACCCAGGCGCTCGTAACCGCGCGATTCAAAAGCCAGGAATTTCAATATTTCTCCTTCAATTCAACAAAAATGCCGTCCAAAAACGGGGTGGATGATATAAGGGGCTGGATCGGATTACCAATGCATTTATGCTTGCTCTGCCGGGTCTCCAACTCTGCTTTTTTAAGGGCGCTAATTGTGGTCGCAGTCGCTCTGACGTTCTAAGTAACCGGATATCTGGATATAATGCCTCTCCATTTTTTATCGCTGGTCAGGGTATAAGGCGCCGCTGGTTTTTGTGGGCGCCATAGGATTATTTGCTAGCCAGCTTTCACGCTCACCAGATACACACAGGATTTTTCATGCGGCCTAAAGTTCCCGTCACAGTACTCACCGGTTTTCTCGGCAGCGGCAAAACTACACTCCTCAATCGCATCCTCTCCGAGGATCACGGTTTACGTATTGCAGTGATTGAAAACGAATTTGGTGAGATAGGTATTGATCAGGATCTTGTTATCAATGCCGACGAAGAAGTCTTTGAGATGAATAACGGTTGTATTTGTTGCAACGTGCGTGGTGACTTGATCCGTATATTGGGTGAACTGTCAGACCGTATCAGCCAGTTTGATCTGGTTATTCTGGAGACAACCGGAATGGCAGACCCCGGACCTGTCGCCCAGACCTTTTTGGTTCAGGAAGATATACAGGAGTTCTATCAGCTCGATGGCATTATCACTCTGGTTGATGCCAAACATGTGGGTCAGCATCTTGATGATGAGACCGATGAAGTTTTGGCTCAGGTCGCTTTTGCAGACCGGATCATCGTGAACAAAATTGATCTGGTTACCGAGGAAGAAAAGCAGGAAGTTAAAAATCGTTTGCAGGCCATGAATAGCATGGCTGAGATTTATGAGGCAACCATGGCGGATGCACCTATCGCCGAGCTGCTGAATATAGGCGGTTTTAATGTTCAGCGTGCTATCGATATCAAGCCGAACTTTCTGGAGCCGGAATACCCTTTCGAATGGGCGGGCATCTGGCAACTTCCGGCGGGTGACTATTTGCTGAAACTGGTTGAAGCTCACCACGACCACGACCACGACCACGACCACGACCACGACCACCATCATCATGGTGACGAATCCGGTATGTCTATTCTTATGGCGAACGCCGGGGGCAGTACCGAGGCTGATTTATCCGGCTTGGCCGAGAAGGTTTTTGTCGAGTTTTCTGCAGACCCCGAAGTGCTTTCCAGCGGCCAAAAAATAACCACTAGCGGTCGGCATTACCAGTTGGATCTGGAAGGGCATGACAATTACCAGTTTGGGTTTTCCCTTTCTTCTGATCAGTCTGTTGCCTTTTTTACCGGACACACTCCGGAAGGACTCAAACTGAAACTGGCCGCAAGAGATGGGGCAGAATTCAGTCCGGCAATCGAGCACTCCTACCACGCCGAACATTCTCACGACACCAAGGTTTCATCCACCTCCGTCGAACTCCCCGGCGCCTTTGATGTTTCAAAACTGAACGCATGGCTGGAAGAGTTTTTGCTGGAAAATGGTCCCGATGTTTATCGTATGAAGGGTGTTGTGGCAATTGAGGGCCAGGATTACCGCTTTGTGTTTCAGGGAGTCCACATGATTTTTGGCAGCCAGAAAGGCGCAGAGTGGGGTGATGAAACGCCTTATAACCGACTGGTGTTTATCGGTAAAAATCTGGATGAGGCCTATATCCGGAAATCTTTGGAAGACTGTTTAGCCTAAGGCTGGGTATTGAGACGGCGGGCCCTGAAGGGCGTTGTTTCTTTTTCGTCTTGAAGAAAGCCGGCAGCCCTTTGTGGGGTTGCCGGCTTTTTTATGATGTGACTGTCGGTTATTCCATTCCGCTGGCGCGCAATTGTTCACGAGCCGCAACACACCAGTCCAGATTAGCGTCGCCGTGTGCAATTGCACCCAAAAGGCGATCCCGGAATACTGCCGCAGAAGGCAAGGGCATTTCCGCAGATTCAGCGGCAGCCAGCGCCAGGTTGATGTCTTTCAGGCCGATTACCGCAGTAGCGCCAAGGCTGTCCCAGGCTTCGGTTGCGATCATTTTTCCATAAACTTCGTAGGCTGGAGCACCAAACAGGCCCTTAGTCAGGACTTCGTGGAACATTTCCTTGTCTCCGCCCAGTTTGCTGACCAAGGCGTAGGCTTCGCCCATTACTTCAATGGCGCAACCAAGAACAAAATTGTTGGCGATTTTAACCGCAGAGGCTGATTGCGGTTCGGTGCCGGCAACAAAGGTTGCTTTGCCCAAAACGTCAAAAACCGGCTGCAGAGTGGCGACAGTATCTTGGGGGCCCGCAGGTACGATAGTCAGTTGACCTGTGGCGGCCAAGTC
>JBFHKI010000265.1:0-3164 GCA_041595415.1 Pseudomonadales bacterium
CCATGGCAAAAGCTTCGTTAACCTCGAACAAGTCGGTGGACTCCTTGTCCCAACCGGTAAGCTCAAAAATCTTCTGTATCGCGCCAATTGGTGCGGTGGTGAAAAGCTCGGGGGCCAGCGAGTGCCGGCTGTAAGCCACAATCCGCGCCATAGGTTGCAAACCTTTTTCACCTGCATGACTTTCGCTGGTTAACACCAGCGCCGAGGCCCCATCGGAAATTGAACTGGAATTTGCGGCTGTGATAGTTCCATCGCGCGTGAAGGCCGGTCGCAAAGTCGGTATTTTGTTAACTTTGGCTATTTGGGGTTGTTCGTCATGGCGAATCACGGTCTCATCGTGCCGGGTTTTCACTGTGACGGGCACGATCTCCTGGGACAAAAGATTGTCTTCGATGGCCTGATTTGCCCGGTTGAGGGATTCAATGGCAAAAATATCCATTTCTTCCCTGGTCAGGTTGTGATGATCAGCCGTATCCTGTGCAAATTTACCCATTGAAGTAGCTGTATAGGCGTCTTCCAGTCCATCGAGGAACATGGAGTCATAAATTTCCTTATGTCCTGTACCAATTCCCGAGCGAGCATGCATTATCAGATGGGGTGCATTGGTCATGCTCTCCATACCGCCGGCTACCGCAATTTTTGCACTGCCCAGTTTGATCTGATCATGGGCAAAAATTGTCGCCTGCATACCGGAACCGCAAACCTTGTTTACCGTAACCGCTCCGGCTCTATGTGGAACACCTGCGCCTATGGCCGCCTGCCGGGCAGGAGCCTGTCCCAGACCAGCTTGTAACACACAGCCCATATAAACTTCATCAACGTCTTTCGGGCTTACTCCGGCCTTTTTTACTGCAGCTTCAATGGCAATTGCACCAAGCTGTACCGCCGTCATGGAGCTAAAAGCTCCGCCAAAACTTCCCATTGGCGTACGCGCGCCGTCAATAATGACAATAGAATCGTTAGAACTCATAGCATAACCACCTGTACTTCAAAACAAGACCAACCGCTTATTGGGCAGCGCATCATTAGAGCATAACCGCTTTTGAATTTGTACTCGACCAGGACTTTCTCTGAAATCAGAATTGCATCTGAGGAACATCAGAGCAAACTACTATCTCACCAGCGGTTTTTTCGATAATTTCGTCAACACTGACCCCGGGAGCGCGTTCGAGTAAATGAAATTTGTCCTGCACAATTTCGATATATGCCAGATCCGTGACGATTTTCTTGATACAACCAACACCGGTGAGAGGCAGTGTGCATCGGGGTAACAACTTGGAGTTACCGGCGCGGTCAGCATGCATCATGGTACAGATAATGTTCTCTGCCCCGGCCACTAAATCCATCGCACCGCCCATGCCTTTAATGAGCTTTCCGGGAATCATATAAGAAGCAATATTGCCTTGAACATCCACTTCAAAGGCCCCAAGAACTGTCAGATCAACATGTCCACCGCGAATCATGGCAAAGGATTCAGCCGAAGAAAAAATGGCCGCCCCCCTGTTCAGGGTAACGGTTTGTTTGCCGGCATTTATCAGATCGGCATCAATTTGATCTTCAGTTGGAAAGGGCCCCATACCCAGCAAACCATTCTCGGACTGAAGGGAAACTTCCATCCCCTCGGGAATATAGTTGGAAACCAGTGTGGGAATGCCTATGCCGAGATTAACGTAATAACCGTCTTTGATTTCACGAGCTACCCGTTGAGCCATTTGTTCTCTTGTCAGCGCCATCAGTTCCTCCGCCTAGGACTGCCGTACCGTCGGTTGTTCAATACGTTTTTCAAAACTACCCTGTATCAATCGGTCGACGTATATGCCCGGTGTATGAATTTGCGCTGGATCCAGCTCTCCGGGCTCAACAATCTCTTCCACCTCCATGACTGTGATCTTGCCGGCCGTTGCGGCCATCGGATTAAAGTTTTGGGCAGCCATTCGATAGATTGCGTTCCCATAGCGATCCGCTTTCCAGGCTTTAACAATGGCAAAGTCTCCCGTGAGGCTTTGCTCGAGAATATAGTTTCGACCATTAAATTGCCGCGTCTCTTTACCCTTGGCGACCTCTGTTCCATAGCCTGTAGCTGTGAAAAAAGCAGGAATACCGGCACCACCAGCGCGTATTTTTTCTGCCAGGGTCCCTTGAGGAGTAAGTTCGACCTCAAGAATGCCTTCAAGCAGCTGCTGCTCGAATAACTTATTTTCACCGACATAGGAAGAAATCATTTTTTTGATTTGCCGGTTGTGCAAGAGCAATCCCAGACCAAAATCATCCACGCCCGCATTGTTGGAAACGAAGGTAAGGTCTTTTGTGCCCATTTTTTTGATTTGTGCGATCAGGTTTTCCGGAATCCCACAGAGGCCGAAACCACCGGCAATCACCGTCATGCCATTTTCCAGGCCAGCCATTGCCTCATCGTAGGATGAAACCACTTTATCCAATCCCGCCATCAACGCCCCCCTCGTTGTACTTTTTTACTTTCCCTGCCTCTAACGACAGAAGTTTTTGTTTGAATTTACATCCGAACCAGGCTGGGAATACCCAACAGATAAAATCCCCGTTCCAGGACTTTCGAGGCCAAAGCAGCCAGAGCCAACCGACTTTGACGTTGCGGCGGTTCGACATCCGGTTTCAGAATAGGGCAGGCCTCGTAGAAAGAGGCAAATTTTCCCGACAGTTCATAGAGATAGCTACACAGCTCATGCGGCATGGCCGATTCGACAAGCTGATCAACCACTTCGGAAAAACGTATCAGTGTCAGGGCCAGAGTCCGCTCATTGGGTTCATCAAGCTGGATAGCCGCACTGTAGGTGGACAGCTCTTCATCGGCTTTTTCAAACAGGCTGTGGATTCGTGTTCCAGCATATTGCAAATAGGGTGCGGTATTGCCTTCAAAACTCAACATGGCATCCCAATTAAAGCGGTAATCTGTTGTTCGCACTTTGCTCAAATCCGCATATTTAACGGCACCAATGCCTACCGCCCGGCCGATTGACTGGCGCTCTTGCTCATCCAGTCCCGGGTTCTTCTCCGCGACAATTGCTACCGCACGATCTACCGCTTCATCCAGCAGGTCTGCCAATTTGACCGTATCACCACTGCGGGTTTTGAAGGGTTTACCATCCTCGCCCATAATGGTCCCGTAAGCACAGTGCTCAAGTTGCACC
>JBFHKI010000266.1:0-3144 GCA_041595415.1 Pseudomonadales bacterium
CATCGACAACGGGGTCTATGACCCGGATACCAGAACGGCGCAACCTTTCCTGTAACCACAGCGGGCTTTCGGAGGAAAGATCTATATTCTCAATCACTCGGCCTATATAACGCGGGCAAACCTCGCTGGCCTGAACCGCTATAGGGAATTCTTTTTCGCTAGCCGCCTCGAGAGTACGATTCTCTGGGCTATTCAGCTCGACAGCATTAATCAGGGCAACCTCGCGGGCAATGCCCTGAACCGAGAAACAATCAGCTCTGTTGGGTGTCAGGTCTACTTCAATGACCTTATCGTCCAATTGCAGCCATTCATTCAGGTCTGTTCCAACCGGTACATCTGCTGGCAATTCCCAAAGGCCGTCAATTTTTGATTCAAAACCTATTTCATCAGCTCCACAGAGCATGCCATTGGATTCAACGCCTCGAAGCTTGGCTTTTTTGATTTTAAAGTCGCCCGGAAGAACCGCACCGATTCTGGCACAGGGGACCTTTAATCCGACAGCTGCATTAGCGGCGCCACAAACGATCTGTACCTTTTCATCCCCGAGGTCGACCTGACAAACGCGCAGCTTTTCGGCATCGGGGTGTGGCGCTATTTCGGTAATTTGAGCCACGACCACATGGCTGAATTTCGCCGCAGCAGGTTCAACGGAGTCAACCTCCAGGCCGGCCATCGTAAGCTGATGTACCAGCTCCTCGGTGGAAATATCAGGATTTGTCCAGGTACGTAACCAGGATTCGCTGAGTTTCATTTAATATATCTCAATTCGGTTTTAGTACTGACGCAGAAACTGCATATCGTTCTCGAAAAACAGTCGCAGGTCGTTTACGCCATAGCGCAGCATCGCCAGCCGATCAATGCCCATACCAAAAGCAAAGCCGGTATATACCTCAGGATCTACGCCCGCGGATGTGAAAACATTGGGATGTACCATGCCGCAACCGCCAACTTCTAGCCAGCCTGTGTGCTTACAAATACGACATCCATCACCTTTACAGTGAGTACACTGCATATCGATCTCAGCCGAGGGTTCAGTAAAGGGAAAATATGAAGGCCGGAAGCGGACCGGAAAATCACCTTCAAAAAACCCGTTAAGGAAGTCGCTCACACAGGCGCGCAAATGAGCCATGCTGATACCTTTGTCAACCACCAGTCCCTCTACCTGATGGAACATGGGAGTGTGAGTGACATCGGAGTCACAGCGATACACGCGTCCCGGGCAAATACAGCGAATCGGCGGTTCCTGATTCTCCATAGTTCGAATCTGCACTGGCGAGGTGTGAGTTCGCAGGACATGGTTACTATTGATATAGAAGGTGTCGTGCATAGCGCGGGCCGGATGGTCCGCCGGAATATTAAGGGCCTCAAAGTTGTGAAAATCGTCTTCGATTTCCGGACCCGTTTCTATCGCAAAGCCCGCTTGACTGAAGAGTTCTTCAATACGGCGCAGAGTGCGGGTCACCGGATGCAGGGACCCTCTGGAGTCTCCACCGGAAGGCAAGGTTACATCGATTTTTTCTTCGAGCAGACGCTGATCCATCGCTTCGGTTTCCAACTTCGACTTCAGCGCTTCGATAGCAGCTTGAACCTCGACTTTGGCTTCATTGATTTTAGCTCCAGCGGCAGGTCGATCTTCCGGTGCCAGCGCACCAAGACCTTTTAGCAAACCGGTGAGTGCACCTTTTTTCCCCAAAGCTTCAACACGTAGGCTTTCCAACTCTTTGAGGTCTTTGGCTCCAGCTACACTGGCTAGCAAATCATTTTTTATTTGTTCGAGTTCTTTCATTTTTAGTCACAAAAAAAGGGAGCGAGCTGCGCCCTCTCCCTTCTGTTGTAAGGAATTGACTTGCGCCCAATTCCTTAGTGTTTTAATCAGGCCAGAGCGGCTTTAGCTTTCTCAACTACTTGAGAAAAGGCCACTTTGTCATTCATTGCCATATCGGCAAGAACCCGGCGATCAAGTTCGATACCGGACTTCTTCAATCCGGCAATAAGCTGGCTGTAAGTAATACCTTCAGCACGTGACTGCGCATTTATACGGGCAATCCAGAGCTGGCGGAATGTACGTTTTTTAACCTTGCGATCACGGTAGGCGTATTGCCCGGATTTGGTAACCGCTTGCTTGGCAACACGGTATACCCGACTGCGGGCTCCGTAATAACCTTTGGCTTGATCTAATACTTTTTTGTGTCGGCGACGTGCCGTTACACCACGTTTAACTCTTGGCATCTTCTATATCCTCTTACTTGGCACGCAACATACGATCGACATGAATCGTATCGGAAGCATTTAACTGACTGGTTCCGCGCAACTGACGCTTACGCTTGGTAGTCATTTTTGTGAGGATATGGCTTTTATTCGCATGTTTATGCTTATAACCGCCGTTGCCGGTTTTTTTGAACCGTTTTGCTGCACCACTGTGCACTTTTGCCTTAGGCATACTATTCTCCGCATTCAATAGTTAATGAGCGCTTTATTCCGGACCTCGGAAGATCAGCGTCTACTTTTTCTTTTTAGGGGCCAGCACCATAGTGAGCTGGCGGCCCTCCATTTTGGGAAACTGCTCAACGGTTGAAATCTCCGCAAGATCGGTTTCGACGCGTTTAAGCATCTCCATTCCGAGCTCTTGGTGAGCCATTTCGCGACCTCGGAACCTGAGGGTTACCTTGGCCTTGTCTCCCGCTTCAAGGAAACGGATCAGGTTGCGTAGTTTTACCTGATAGTCTCCAACGTCCGTATGTGGACGGAATTTCATTTCTTTAACCTGAGTCTGCTTCTGCTTTTTCTTGGCAGCCGCTTTCTGCTTCTTCGCCTCAAAGACGAATTTGCCATAGTCCATCACCTTACAAACGGGTGGCTGACCAGTTGGCGCAATCTCAACCAAGTCTAATGATGCCGCTTCTGCCACTTTTTTAGCTTCCGCCAAAGTGACAATGCCCACTTGCTCTCCTTCCGGCCCGACCAGTCTCACAGATTGTGCTGTGATCTCGTCATTTATTTTTGGCCGTTCTTTTCGGCTTTGATTGATATGCAGAACTCCAGTTAATTAACAATACGACCGCGGCGGTCTACGTCATCCTGAAGTAAAGAGGCAAAGGCATCTATAGACATAGATCCGAGGTCCTCCCCACTTCGATTGCGTAC
>JBFHKI010000267.1:0-3124 GCA_041595415.1 Pseudomonadales bacterium
ATCGAGGGAGCCAAGGACATTACCGAATTCGGTTCCTGGAGAAACTATCTGGATTCCGAACCGGATCAATAGTCTTCGATCAATAGTCCTCAGGAGAAACCGCATCAAAGTGCTGCAGATATTCCAGCAACACCTGATAGTCCAGTAGCCCTGTATCCTGATAGTCCGGCCGCTCTGACAGCACCGGCATGGCATCACCGCCCTTGGCCAGATAGCTGTTCAGAGCCAGGCTATAACTCGCCGAGGGCACTATCGGCTGGCCGGTAGAAGTTAATACCAGACCGCCATCCTCCAGAAATTGCATACCGGCAAACTGCACCTTGTAAGGGTTGTCCGGCAGCACCTTGATAGCCCGAAAATACTCCAGCAGTTCGGAACCCGTCATACGGCTAAGCACAATAGTGCTGCCAAAGGGGTGCACCTGAAGTATCGACTTGGTGGTGAGAGTACCCTCGAGTAATTTATCCCGTATTCCACCGTAGTTCATAATGGCAATATCCGCTCCGGTGGCCTGAATCATGGATTCGGAGATAAGCGCACCTATTGTGCTGGGGTTTGGCCGCCGGTCCGGAATATCCCGGTCAAAGGTACCGGTGGCCACAGTAACTTTTTCAGACAGCGCGCTGCTGCCGGCATCCTGATAGGGTTGCAACAGGGCCAAGGCTTCGGCATCGGGCTCGATATAGGCATCGACCCAATCCGCATCATTTGCCGCAGAGCGGCGCAAGTTCACCGGAATCAGTTGGTAATCCAGCAATTCAGCGCCATTATCCGATACCAGCAAATCGGCACGACCAAGATACTTTCCCCAATCCTGAGCCTGAAGAATCCAGGTGCCATTCACAAAATCCGGGACACAGTCCTGACCGGGCAAATAATCCGCTATCAACTGCCCCCTCTCATCCACACAAACGGCTTCGGCGGAGTGCCCGCCCACAATCAGGTCTATGGCATCGGTACTTTCAGCCAGACTGATATCGTTGCCCATATCGCCGTCGTGATGCCCCATATGGGTTACGGAAATAACCAGGTCCGCCTCCGACAATTCCGGGATCAGGGCCGCAAACTCCTGTTCCGGCCAAGTAAATTTTATCCCTTCAATATTGTCCCGGTTGCCGATCACTTCAGTGGATTTGGTGGTAAAACCCACAACGGCCACAGACACCCCGCCGAGATCAAAAAGTTGGTAGGGCTGAAAAAGCCGCTGGCCATCACTGTCGTAGATGTTGGCTGCCAGAAAGGGGAAATTCGCCCAGGACTGCTGTTTGCGTATCACCTCGAGCGGATTGTCGAATTCGTGATTTCCCACCGCCATGGCGTCATAACCGAGTAAGGTCATACCCTTGAAATCCGGCTCGGCATCGAGCATATCCGACTCCGGAATCCCGGTATTTATATCGCCACCGGAAAGCAGCAGAACATACCCGCCCTCCGCACTGACTTCGGCCCGGATACGGTCGATCAGGGTTTTGCGCGCCGCCATGCCATATTCACCAAACGGATTGTTCCAGAAACGGCCGTGGTGATCGTTGGTGTGCAGAATGGTGATTCTCTGCGGCTCCGACCCGGACGGCGATTGCGCATGGACACTGGCAACCAGTCCACCCAGATAGATAAAGCTCCCCAAAAGAGTGCCGAGGCACAAAAATCGACCAATTCCGGGTTTTAGATATTTCAACGCCATTCTCCTGCAACCGCCTTTTGCATGGACTCTAGCCCGCTTTGATGACCATTTTTTGTCATGGGCATCAATGGGCAAAATCATTTATGGAATTCATGCAAAAACAGCGCCAAAAACCTGTCTGATTGGTAAAGAATACCCTGCTGAGTGTTATTCTTGACCCCTGACAGTTCCCACACCAGCAGGACACAGAGGATGCTCAAACCACTGGAAGAAAAAGCCAAAGCCATTATCAACAACAGCTACTCCCCCTACAGCCAGTTCAGGGTTGCAGCAGTGGTGGAAGACAGCTCAGGTCGGTTGCATACTGGAGTGAATGTCGAAAATGCCTCCTACGGTCTGACGCTCTGCGCGGAACGCAACGCCATCTTCAAAGCTGTTGCCGAAGGTGCCAGAGAAATCAAAAGGGTTCTGATTTACACACCGACAGAGAAACCGGTGGCTCCCTGCGGAGCCTGCAGGCAGGTTATACGAGAGTTTTCCGACCAGGCACGTATCGTAGCGATTTGTGACTCAGACGCCCGGTTGGACACTAACCTGGCAACTCTGTTGCCGGACTCGTTCGGACCGGACAATCTGGACTAACTCATCCCCTTTTGAACCATTGCCATGCTGATCAATAACCATTCCGATGTCCGCCGCCTGAGCCTGACCGACTTTGACCAGAACCGAGAGGCATTTGTAGCCGAGCTTGCACAGAGCCTGCGCGATTGCGGCTTTGCCGTTCTGCGGGATCACAGCATCCCCGAAACCCTTCTGCAGCAGGCATACCAACAAATTCGCGAACTGTTTGAATTGCCCCTGCCAACCAAATTGCGCTACGACAGCGGCAGTGGTGGCGAGCGTGGTTATACCGCTTTTGGCCGGGAAAAAGCCGCCGGGGCCAGTGTTCAGGATCTGAAAGAGTATTGGCATATCGGGCCGGAATTGGCACCGGACAGCCCCTATCTGCATCAATACCCGTCCAACAAGTGGCCCGTGGAACTGGCCGGATTTAAAAGCTGTTTTTCCACCCTGTACGCCGAACTGGAGCAAGTCGCACTCCTGGTTTTACAGGCCATCGGCCAGAGCTTTGCTCTACCGGACAACTATTTCAAACAACTGGTAAAAGACGGCAACTCCGTTTTCCGGCTGCTGCACTACCCTGCTGTACCAGACGGCGACCAACAGGCGGGACAGGACACAGCCATGCGTGCGGCCCCCCACGCCGATATAAACCTTTTGACCTTGCTTATTGGCGCAGCGGATTCAGGACTGGAGTTACTTGATCGGCAGGGAAACTGGGTGGCGGTGAAGAGCCAACCCGGTGAAATTGTTATTGATACCGGCGATATGATGGCACGCCTGACCAATAATCAGTTACCGGCTACGGTCCACCGCGTGGTGAACCAATCCCGGACCGGCGGATCAAGATACTCAATGCCATTTTTTCTGCACCCCCAC
>JBFHKI010000268.1:0-3103 GCA_041595415.1 Pseudomonadales bacterium
AACAGAATACGCTCGATCAACTGATCGGCGTGTTTCATTTCATCGATTGACTCTTCGTATTCTTTGTCGGCGAGCTCTTTTAACCCCCAGTCCTTATACATTCTTGCGTGTAAAAAGTACTGATTGATGGCAATTAACTCATTGCCAAGGGCTTTATTAAGATAAGCAATAACTTGCGGATCGCCTTTCATAGAACAACTCCAGAATTCAAAATATTTAAATTGGAGTCAGTGTGGATCCGACAAAAAAGACTGTCAAGGTAACCTTTGTTTAGGCTACTTGATAATAGAGATCCGGATTAACCTGGTAAGTTTCGAACAGAACTTGTTGGGCAACTTCGGCACATGAGCCACATTGACTGGAAACGCCCAGCATGGACTTGAGATCGCCCAGTGAAGACGCTCCTTCCGTTGCAGCCCTGCGGATATCTTTGTCGGTTATACGGTTACAGAGACAAACGTACATGAATTTATAGCCGGTTAAATTTACAAGTTGCACTAAATTAACCGACATATAAATCGAAATGAGAATCATTGTCAATAGATAATGAGATTTAATCTCAATTAACGCGTCGCCAACTGGTTCCTTCACGGCTGTCGTCGAGTTGAACGCCCTGTTCTGCCAACTCCTTGCGAATCTGATCCGCCCTGCTGTAATCCTTGTTCAGCTTGGCCTGAGACCGCTCTTCAATAAGCCGCTCAATATCTTCAGATGAAATCTCACCCGACGCACCCGCCTGCAAGAAGCCATCAGCATCTTGTTTCAAAATACCTAATATTTGGCCAAAGCCACGTAACTCGGCAACCAAACGGCTAGCCAGGCTCATATCACCAGAACTTTTAGCACTGTTTATCTGGTTAACCAATTCATAGAGGCTGGCAATAGCTTCCCGACTATTAAAATCATCGGACATCGCATCGACAAATGGTCGGTGCACGCTGGAAGCTTTCAGATCCAGAACACCCTCAAATAAGGGTACGCCGCGTAGAGCGTGGTAAAAGCGCTCCAAGCCATTTTGCGCTTCACGCAAACTATCTTCCGAGTAACTGATCGGACTCCGATAATGGCTTGATATCAGAAAAAAACGAACCACTTCGGGTTGATATTGCTCCAAAACGTCGCGGATGGTAAAGAAATTGTTCAGCGACTTTGACATCTTCTCACCATTGATACGCAATGGGCCGGCGTGCATCCAATAGTTGGCGAAGCTGGTGCCATTGGCCGCTTCCGATTGAGCGATTTCATTTTCATGATGGGGGAACTGCAGATCTTCTCCGCCACCGTGAATATCAAAACTGTCACCCAGGTTATGCTTGCACATGGCTGAACACTCGATATGCCAGCCCGGACGGCCGTAACCCAGAACGCTGGGCCAACCCACCTCTCCCGCCTGCTGATCGGCTACTTTCCAAAGCACAAAATCGCGCGGGTCTTCTTTCAAATCGCCTACTTCAATGCGGGCGCCAGCCAGCAGCTCGTCCGGCTTCCTTCCGGAAAGCTTGCCATACTCGGCAAACCGGCTGACTCGGTAATAAATATCGCCATTCGCTGCACGGTAGGCATAATCCAACTCCATCAACCTTTGCGCCATGGCGACAATCTGGTCTATGTGGTGTGTTGCCTTCGGTTCAAGATCGGGAGGCAGGATACCAAGCCGGCCAAAATCCTCATGCATGGCATCGATAAACCGATTGCTGAGCTCATCACAACTTTCACCGTTCTCTGCAGCCCGATTGATGATCTTATCGTCCACATCTGTAATATTGCGCACATAGGTAACCTTCCAGCCTTGGTAGCGCAAAAAACGCACAATCATGTCAAAGGCAGTAAACGCTCGACCGTGCCCGATATGACAATAGTCATATACCGTCATCCCACAGACGTACATTTTGATTTCACCCGGCACCCGAGGCACAAAGTCTTCTTTCTTTCGGCTGAGTGTATTATAAATTTTAAAATTCATTATTTATCATAAAGTTATTGTATTTGCTTAAAGCAAAATCTAAGCGTTAAATTTGCCCTGGCCATCGCGTAAACCAATGGTTTGATTAAAAACCAACCCCTCGGACTGGCTATCGCGACAGAAATACCCCTGACGTTCAAATTGGTACCCTTTGCCCACCTCGGCGTTTCGCAGGCTGACTTCGGCAAAACAATTTTGCAACTGTAAAAGGGAATCCGGATTGAGCTGCTGCATAAAATCCTCACCGCCACTGCCCGGGGTTTCGTTGACAAAAAGACGGTCGTAAAGGTTTACCCGGCAAGGTACTGCGGTCACGGCATCCACCCAGTGAATTACACCCTTGGCGCGGATACCGTCCTCAGGGTCGGCTCCCAGAGTGTTTTCAATAATACGGGCATGAACTTCAACAATGCTGCCTTGATCATCCTTAATGGCCTCATCGGCCTCGATAATATAGGCATTTCGCAAACGCACTCTTTTGCCAATAACCAAACGTTTGTATTTCTTGTTTGCCTCTTCGCGAAAATCTTCTTGCTCTATCCAGATATGACGTGAAAACGGCATTTCACGTGACCCCATCTCTTCATTTTGTGGATGGTAGGGCCCGGTCATAACTTCTGACCTATCCTCGGGGTAATTGGTCAAAACCACTTTTAAAGGACGCAGAACACACATTGACCGCGGTGCGGTTTTATCCAGTTCATCGCGAATTGCATATTCCAGCATTGCCAGGTCTACCTGCGAATTTGCACGTGAAACACCTGTCATTTCGCAAAATCTCCGGATTGCCGTAGGCGTGTAACCACGACGGCGCAACCCCGAGATTGTGGGCATACGTGGATCATTCCAGCCGTCCACAACAGCCTCATCCACCAGAGTTTTCAGCTTGCGCTTGGAGGTAACTGTGTAATTCGGATTGAGGCGCGCAAACTCGTACTGGCGAGGTTTGCATGGCACCGGCATATTCTCAAGCAGCCAATCGTAAAGCGGTTTGTGATCAGCAAATTCCAGAGTACAAATAGAGTGGGTAACCCCTTCTATAGCGTCTTCTTGTCCGTGGGCAAAATCATAGCTCGGATAGATTTTCCAGGTGTCGCCAGTATTGTGATGAGTTACATGACGAATTCGGTACAGCACCGG
>JBFHKI010000269.1:0-3099 GCA_041595415.1 Pseudomonadales bacterium
TCCCCTATCTGTTTTTTATGTGAGCAAGCAGAATGTACTCAAGCCCTTACCGGAATGTCAAACCTATTGGTATTACCAATTTGAATCAAATATCAATCCGACTGATAGAAAAACAATCGGACAAAAGAGCAACCCATTGTTTTTTTTGGCTATTTACACAAAAGAGGGAGAGAAGAATATTGTAAAAAAATTTATAAGATTAATCTGATTTAAAGAATTATTACCCCAAATTCACTGGGGCAAACAAGAAAATTTGGTTGCTTGTTAAAAAAAACCGATTAATTGTCATACCAATTAATCGGTTAAACCTAGACTAGTTTTACCACAAAGCTGTCAATCAACCATTCGCTCCAACGAAAAGCGTTCACGCATTTGCGAGACTCTGCGCTGGACTTCGGTCACAGCGGCCTTCTCAGTAGTTTCATGCAAGGCGGTAAGAGTACGTGAAAAGTGGTTGCGCATAGCGGCCCGAGCGGCACTGGAATCCCTTTTTGCCAGAGCATCGTAAATCGCTTTGTGCTCCGCCAGGCGTCTTTGGGCATCCTGCATACAGACAGCCTGGTGGGCAAGGCGAATATTGTCGAGCTTCTCCTGAACATCCCAAAGCTGCCCGATCAGAAGCGACAACACCTTGTTATTAGTCGCTTCTGAAATAACCGCATGAAATTTACGGTCAGCAACTGTCGATGCAGGATCGTCTTTGCGGTTTTCTAGAGCCATCTCCTGCAGAGCTTGATCCAGCTGAGCCAACTGTTCATCTGAAATCAAAGCCGCTGCCAAGGCTGCCGCTTCGCCTTCGATAAATACACGCGACTCAATAAGCTCGAAGGGGCTAACCGATTGCCCCAAGCCTTCGATCTCTACCTTGGGTTCGAGCACGTATACCCCAGATCCGGTTTTGACAGCTACCCTGCCCTTTGCTTCAAGAGCTATTATCGCCTCACGAATTGTTGGACGACTTACGCCAAAACGCTCTGCCAGTTCACGCTCAGCCGGCAACCGACTGCCAGCGGGATATTCCCCTGACTCAATCAGTAACAACATCTTTTCGGCTACTTGCCGATAGAGTCTTTTGCCTGGATCACTCATAGAAACACTCCAATTAGGACAACCTGAAACTAACAAACCACTCCTCGGTATAGCTTAGCGAGGAACCTATATTACAACACAGAGAAATTGGTAAGACCATGCAATTGTCCAATTCGGGCAACAAAAAACCCGCATATCGCGGGTTTTAAGGTGAAAAATCAAAAGATATCTGTGGTTAGATTTGGTCCAGTCCCATACTCAAATCCGCTTTGATGTCATCGATATGCTCAAGCCCAACAGCCACACGAATGAGGTTCTCAGTAATACCTGCGGCCAAACGAGCCTCTTCAGAGATACGACCATGGGTAGTTGTGGCCGGATGAACTATTGTAGTTTTGGCATCCCCCAGATTAGCTGTCTGGCTAAGTAATCGGGTGGAATTGATAACTTGCCAAGCCTCTTCCCTGCCACCTTTGACACGGAATGACAGAACCCCGCCATAGCCCGACATCTGCTTCGTGGCCAAGTCGTGACCAGGGTGATTTGGCAGTCCTGCATAAAAAACCCGTTCAACTGCTGGGTGAGTTTGCAACCATGTTGCAAGCGCCAGTGCATTTTCGCAGTGACCTCGCATGCGCAAGGCAAGCGTCTCCAGGCCTTTGAGGAATACCCAGGCATTAAAAGGACTCATACAGGGCCCTCCTGAACGCAAGAAGGCCAAAACCTCTTCCATTTCAGCCTCTCGCCCGAGGACAGCCCCGCCCAAACATCTTCCCTGCCCGTCGATATACTTGGTGGCAGAATGAATAACAATATCAGCGCCCAGTACAAGGGGTTTTTGTAACACAGGAGTAGCAAAACAGTTGTCTACAACCAGCTTTGTTCCCCGCACTCCCGCGAGCTTTGCCAAGGCTGGTATATCCGCAACTTCGCAAGTCGGGTTGGAGGGCGACTCCACAAAAAACACTTTGGTGTTATCACGACAGGCATCACGCCATGCATCCAGATCGGTCAGAGGAACATAGCTAGTTTCTATACCCATCTTTCCCAAATATTTATTGAAAAGAATGGTCGTGCTGCCAAAAACATCTCGCGAACAGACAATATGGTCACCGGTTTGCAATAGCGCCATACAAGTACTAAGAATTGCAGACATACCAGAGGCCGTGGCGACACAGGCTTCAGCTTCTTCCATAAGCGCCAATCGTTCTTCGAAAGAACGAACCGTCGGGTTGGTATAGCGGCTGTAAACATTGCCCTCTTCCTCTCCGGAAAAACGCGCAGCCGCTTGAGCTGCATCTTCGAAGATATAGCTGGATGTTGTATAAATAGGTTCAGAATGTTCGCCTTGGGCGCTTCGATTAATACCGCCGCGAACAGCCCAGGTTTCTGTCTGATATTCTTTTTTGTCGCTCACTAAATTAGCTATTTCCTTCGGCAACTCCGTTGTATAAACCCACGGTTGCCGCTTCGTCACCAATATTTCCAGATTCACTACGCACCGAATCTTTGCGCTTCTGATCTATCTCACCCAAGTAGGCAGCATCAATATCACCAGTGATGTACTCACCGGTAAATACAGAGCATTCAAATTCGGTTATTTCCGGATTGCCCTCCGCAGAGGCGGCGATTAAATCCTCCAAATCCTGAAATATCAACCAGTCAGCTCCAATTAATTCAGCTACCTGTTCCTCTGTTCTGTCGTGAGCTATCAATTCCTGCGGCGAGGGCATATCGATACCATAGACATTGGGGAAACGCACAGGAGGCGCTGCAGAGGCAAAATAAACCTTGTTTGCCCCGGCATCCCGCGCCATCTGAACAATCTGACTACAGGTTGTGCCTCTCACAATGGAATCATCCACCAACAGCACATTCCGTCCCTTGAACTCAGGTCCGATGGCATTGAGCTTTTGTCGAACTGATTTCTTTCGAACCGCCTGCCCAGGCATGATGAAAGTTCTGCCAATGTATCGGTTCTTCATCAAGCCCTCACGCAACTTGATACCGAGTTTTTCAGCCAGCGCTTGCGCGGCAACCCGACTGGTATCCGGGATGGGAATTACCACA
>JBFHKI010000270.1:0-3063 GCA_041595415.1 Pseudomonadales bacterium
AAGGGTTCCAGCGACCACCACCTCCACTGCCCCCTCCTTATGAATTATTGGATTTGCAGGGCAAGGTTATTATTGCCCCACAACCAGACCTACTGAACGAGGTTATTGACTCTAGTCGGCTAACATATGCCATACCGGTTTTTGACCACGATGAAATCATTGGCTATATCCATTCGGACACGCAGGAGGCTCTTATAAGTCAACAACTACAATTCCTGAAAGCAATCAACGACTCTCTCTGGTTAGCTTTGGCTCTGGTATCAGTTCTGGCCATCCCGATGGGAATTATTCTGGGACGCAAGCTGTCAGACCCGATCAAAAAGCTGGATCGCGCAATGCGCTCAATGCACCCCGGGGCAATCAAACAAAAGGTGCCTGTAACCTCAAACGACGAACTCGGCAGCCTGACCGCCAACTTCAACAAAATGACCCGTGAATTGTCACGCGCCTACGATGAACTTGAAAATTCACGTCAACAAATGAAGGCAATGAGCCAAAGAGACCCCCTTACCGAATTGCCAAACCGGCGTGCCTTTGACGACAGCACAGCTCTGGTGCTGGCCCAAGCTCAGCGACATGCCCGCCCCTGCTCTCTGGCCATGGTTGATGTAGACCATTTTAAAGCGATAAATGACAACTATTCCCATTCAATCGGCGATCAGGTGCTGGTTCATCTGGCCAAAACGATGCGATCCAATCTACGTGAAGTAGACATTCTGGCCCGCTATGGCGGTGAGGAATTTATGATATTGTTTCCGGAAACTGGCCTGAAAAAGGCTTTTAACTCCATGGAACGGCTGCGTGAATGTGTGGCATCTACTGACTGGTCGGTTATCGCCGATGGGCTTGCGGTTACCATCAGTTCCGGATTAATCGAGATGGATATTAATGATAGTTCACCGAACGGCCTTGAGCAGGCCTTGCACGCTGCGGATCTAAAACTCTACACGGCCAAAGATAATGGCCGCAACCGAACGGAGATGTAACAAGCTTTCCCAATATGATCCCGGAATTTCTATCGCTACTCGGCTTTGCTTTTGGCGTAACCGGGCCCATATTTCTATTAGTCTTTCTCGGCATCATGCTGAAAAAGCTGCACGTAATAGATGACAATTTCAGTAATCAGGCCTCCCGCCTGGTTTTTGTTGTAGCCATGCCCACCATGCTTTTTATCAGCATGATCAATACCGATATAGGCGCAGTTATCAATGTTGCCTATCTGTTTTATGCCCTTCTGGCGACCTTGATCTTCTTTATTGTGGTTTCGCTTGTTACCCCCCTTTTGGTGAAAGTACGCAAGGATCGCGGCGTCTTTGTGCAAGGTGTTTTCCGGGGCAATCTGGCCATCGTCGGGCTGGCCTTTTGTTTTAACGCCTACGGCGATATCGGCCTGGCCAAGGCCTCAATTCTGATGTCAGTACTTACTATCCTTTACAACCTTCTGTCCGTGTACTGCTTGACCACCAGTCTCAGTGACGAGCGGGTAAAGGTTACAAAAATACTCAAACACATCGCCAGGAACCCCCTTATTATCGCTCTGGTTACCGGTATTGTTTTCAGCTCTCTGGCTATTCCGATACCAGAGGTGCTGCATACCGCTGGTGATTATATTGCCCGCATGACCCTGCCACTGGCGCTCATCTGTATCGGGGCCGCCATGTCGCTCGGTGAATTAAAAAGTTCCAGCTCGGTTTCCAGCATGGCAGTGATCGCCAAACTGATTATCGCACCTATAGTCATCATGTATCCGGCCTACCTGTTGGGCTTTGCCCCTATTGATTTGGGCATTCTGTTTCTGATGGTGAGCTCACCGACCGCAGCGGCCAGCTACATTATGGTTCAGGCCATGGGAGGTAATGGACGCCTGGCAGCTAATATCGTTGTTATCAGCACTCTGGCTTCCGTGATAAGCGTCAGTGTCGGGTTGGCCCTGCTAAAACAAATGGGTATTGTTTAGGACGCCCTTCATCCTTCAGGAATGCTGTCTGATTACCTGTAAAAAGTCTTGCCCAAATCGCTCCATCTTGGCTTCACCGACACCACTGATATGCAGCATGGCTGTCTCCGAATCGGGCCGTAGCTCCATCATTTCCATCAATGTAGCGTCATGAAACACCATATAGGGCGCGATATTGTGCTCTTCTGCGAGAGCTTTGCGACAGGCGCGCAATTCGTCCCAGAGCGAGTGATCTGAAGCCGATACACCTCGTCCGAATTTGGCTTTGGGCTTGGTCAGGCGCGGCTCTTTGATATCTTCCCGTAGAAGCAACTGCATCTGGCCTTTGAGCACAATGCGGGACTTTTCTGTCAGACGCAGGGCACCGTAACGCTCCGCATCGGAGATAAGCAAACCCCGCACAATAAGCTGTCGAATTACCGAACGCCACTGGGCAAGCGAAAGATCCTTGCCAATGCCAAAGGTACTGATGGCCTGGTGACCATTCTGTTGAATTCGCTCGTCGTCCTTGCCGCGTAAAACATCAATGACATAACCGGCCCCAAAGCGCTGACCGGTTCGATATACACAGGATAAAAGTTTTTGCGCCGCTTCGGTGGCGTCCCAGGTGGCCGGTTTGGTAACGCAGGTATCGCAGTTGCCACAGGGTTCAACCAAATGGTCGCCAAAGTATTCCAACAGCGCCTGCCGGCGACAACTGGTCACTTCACACCAACCCAGCAAGGATTCCAGTTTGGCGCGCTCGTTGCGCTTATGCATTTCACTGGCGTCGGACTGCTCCAGAAACTGACTGCGCTGAACCACATCGTTCAGGCCATAAACCATCCAGGCCTGGGCTGGCTCGCCGTCTCGGCCGGCACGGCCGGTTTCCTGATAATAGGCTTCCATACTACTGGGCAAATCCAGATGGGCGACAAAACGTACATCGGGTTTATCTATCCCCATACCAAAGGCAATGGTGGCCACCATAATCACCGCATCTTCTCGCAGAAAGCGCGACTGATTGGCAGCGCGTTCTTCGGCTGACAACCCGGCATGGTAGGGCAAGGCATGCAAACCACGAGAGCACAACCACTCGGCAGTGGATTCCACCTTTTTGCGCGACA
>JBFHKI010000271.1:0-3055 GCA_041595415.1 Pseudomonadales bacterium
AAACCAGATCTTCGGCAATGGGCTCGGGAGAAACAATAGTGACCGTGCCCCTCACCCTGGGATCCAATACAAAGGATTTTCCGGTTATCTCGGCTACACTCTCGATCACTGTACGGATATCCGCCTCGCGAAAATTGATCAGAACCGACTGCCCAAAAACCTGCGCAGTGATCAGGATGGACAACAGCGCTATTGCGCCTTTGCCCCCTATCCGACGCCAATTGGACTGTACTCCTTTGAGGTTATTCATCTTCTTGCACCTATTGCACTAGCCCCTGCCCAATATTAGGCAGGATTCGTTCACCGAGAGAGCGAGCGTTGAGAGAAAGTTCAACATTCTCCCCCCCTCGCTGAACGGACACGTTTATCAAAGTTTGCTGCAGCGTCTGCTGGAGCATCATGGGGTTGGTTAAATACTGGGTCATCGGCCGTTCATTAATACTCAATAGCACATCATTGATTTCCAGACCGGAAATTTCAGCGAATTCGGGATCCAGACTATCAATACGTACCGCAAGGCCGTGGCCACTGACATCAATAGGGGTTGCGCCAAAAACACCAGCCAGACTGAACCCCTGTGTTTCAGCAGGCAAGCTCTGCAACAATGCCTCATCCTGTGGTGCGCCATTTTCGGACAAAGAATTCAGGCGAATCTGTCTTTCAACACCTCGTTCCCGAACCACTACCCTGTTCTCTTCAATAGCGATCAGCTCCACATTGGTGGCAATTTCATCTCCAACAACATAGAGGCCATCGGGAATCTGCGGGGTTTGAATCGCGGCAAAAGCGCGATCAGCATCGATAAGTACCCCCAAAAGTTCAGCGCGGACATTAGCGTCTGCCAAGTCCTCGGGAGCTGTGGTGTGCTCCACGGGACTGCTTCGATCAACCGGAAACCAGCCAAGGCTCAAATTATTCGCCAGGGGGCGTAAGGGCTGTACAGTCAAACCGGTTTGCATTTGTGATAAAAATGCCCGGTCTACCAGTAACCAGACAAGTAAAACGGAACAGAAGGTTAAACCGATATTCACAATCAGGCGCAACTGCTGTTCACTCAAAAGACCATTCAACATGGAATCTCTCCCGATAACTCCCAGCCATAGCGACCACCACCCAAAGGGATTGCCATACTATCCATCAAGCCAACCAAGCTGGCTGGAGGTGTTATTTCCCCCTCACCCATGTACATCAACTGCTTATCCAGTCGAAAGCCTCCCTGAAGGTCGTCACTCGAGAGACTAAGCACAATCTCTTCCGGCTGCTGCTCAATGGAAGCGTTTATATCTTTCAGGGAACTGCCAAGAATCTGTGGGTCAGCTACCACAAACCGGCCTCTTAAACCTTCAACATTATGAAGTGGGCAGTTGAAATCTCTTATCTGCATGGCATCAATTTGCCCCCTGAGTCGGGCATCCATCAACCCGGGAACAACACCCAGAAAGGTCAATGACTGCAAATCAATCTCCAGAGCGTAAAAAGCCAATGCCCCCCGAACCCTATAGGCTATCTGCCCCTGCACCTGCAAGGGTTCTGACTGCAACTCGATACACCAGTTCAACAACCCCCTGGTTGGGCACCAATGCCAGCCCAGATCCACTACACCCAACCCGGGCAACTTATCCGATCGCACTTTCACACTACCGGATTTAACGCGGGCATCCTGGGTGTTTTCCAGTTCAACGCCCAGAGCATCAAAATCGGCCAACTGTTGCACTGACAGGTTCAGAGCAACAAAAACAGCCATCACAAGTAGTCCGAACAGGGTCAGCGATGTATAGGTGAGGGCTCTCAACTTTCCGGCCCTCCCCGCTCAATCCGGATAATCGCACTTAACTCGGTGGAATCTTCACCCAGCATTTGCATTTCCAGAGAAGTTACTCTGGCACCACCACAGCCTAACAGGCGAACCAGGTTCAGAATTCGATTGCCCTCTGCGCTGGCAATCTGAAACCGGTACCCGGAACCCTGAGCAGTCGTTACCGGCACAATGCCCAAACGGCGTGCCGCAACTTCAATATCTGCCTGCAGGTTTTGCTGCGAGAACACAGGAGTGCGTAGATCACAGGAAGTATTCAAGCGCTCCAGTATTTGTCGCTGATCTCGCACCCAAAGTAAATCCTCATACCTGTCCTGTAGCTCGGCCTGCCGCGCAAAATATGCCGTTCCCAGCGGATGAATCAAAACCAGGTACAGCAGCAATAAAACTATCAACGGGCTGCCGAACAACAAAATCCTCTGTTCCTGCTCTGCCAGAGAGTTATACCAATTCAATAATTTCTCGATCAAACCGGCCATCAGCGCTCCCGCCTTTGCAAGTTCAACACTACTTGCTGCTGCTCATTAGGCACACTGCTGGAAAGCGAAAATGGCCCAAGGTCAGATATTTTTGTACCCAGGTCGGCATTTTGGCTCAATACCAAAGTGGCTCCATCGGTGCCTATCTGCACTGATACCAACCCGCAATCAGGGCAATCGCTCAAAGCGGGGTCCAGAAGCTCGGCTATAGGAAAAACAGAATCAGCCAAACTGAAAAACCGTTGCTCACGATCTCGTAAAATCCTCTCACCTTCAGGTCTTACCCTTGCCGGATTACTTGGCGCAACACCAAATGCTGCTTCAAACTCCCGCATCAGTAACTGATTGATCTGATCAAGCTCTTGCCCGCTTTTCAGGTGATCGACCAAAGACCAACTGCAAAATAAAAACAGGGTCAAAGCCGCCAGACCTATGCTGGGTAACCAGGGGCGCAACTTGTTGCGGGCCGGTTTGGGACGGAAGTCTCCGGTCAGAAGGTTGGCTTCAGGGGTTGGCTCGGCAAAAGCCCAATTGATCGGGTTGCTGTTCAGTCTACAGCTATCCAAAGCCCATTTTGGCAACTGATCATGCTCAAGACCGTAGCACTGCATATGCAGGCTCTCATGCTGGGATTTGCGCAATTCCAATAGCTGCCAGACAAAATCCCTCCTCCCGGAAAAACCTTCACATGCGCCGGTTCTAACCAACAGTCGATCTGCCCCAACAGCAGCCAGAGTTATAAACCCCTCCTCCAGTGGCA
>JBFHKI010000272.1:0-3049 GCA_041595415.1 Pseudomonadales bacterium
AAGACCAGAACGTCGGTATTAAAATTGCCTTGCGTGCCATGGAAGCGCCTCTGCGTCAGATCGTTGCCAATGCTGGTGAAGAAAGCTCGGTTGTACTGGATAAGGTTAAATCCTTGACCGGTAATCAGGGTTATAACGCTGGTACTGGTGAGTACGGCGATATGCTGGAGTTGGGTATTCTCGATCCAGCCAAGGTAACTCGAACTGCGCTGCAAGCAGCTGGTTCTGTTGCCTCGCGGATGATTACTACCCAGTGTATGGTTACTGACCTGCCTGTAGACAGTTCTGCTGGCGGTGCCCCTGACATGGGTGGCATGGGTGGTATGGGTGGCATGGGCGGTATGATGTAATTGCTGCCAGGCAACCTAAAAAAGGCCCCGCAATTGCGGGGCTTTTTTGTTTTATTTAAGAATAAAAAAGGGCCCGGAAGGGCCCTTTTTGACACGGAACAGAATGCTTAGCTGGAAAGGTTTGCGTTGACAAAATCCCAGTTCACCAAGCTCCAGAATGCGTCCATATAGGCCGGGCGAGCATTGCGGTAATCGATATAGTAGGCGTGTTCCCACAGGTCTACAGTCAGCAAAGGTGTGAGGCTGGAATCTGTCAGAGGAGTTCCGGCATTGCTGGTATTCACAATTTTTACGCCTCCATCGCTGGTTTTCACCAGCCAGGTCCAGCTTGAACCGAAGTTGTTTACTGCGCTGGTTGTAAAGGCTTCCTTGAAAGCTTCAAAAGAACCAAAAGCGGCATTGATCGCTTCGGCAACTGCGCCAGTTGCTTCGCCGCCACCGTTGGGGCTCAGGCAGTTCCAATAGAAAGTGTGATTCCAGATTTGTGCCGCGTTATTAAAAACACCACCTTCGGAGTTTTTAACTATGGTTTCCAGGTCGGCATCGGCCAAGTCGGTACCTTCGATAAGGGGCCCCAATTTGGCGACATAGGTAGCGTGATGTTTTCCGTAATGGTATTCGAGAGTTTCCTGGGAAATATGGGGTGCCAGGGCATCCATTGCATAGGGTAATTCGGGAAGAGTAATAGCCATGTCTGGTAGAGCTCCTATCAAGCGGGAAGTTATTCTTTAAATGTGGGTGACTATTCTAAAGCATGCACTGCGAAGATAGAACGTTTGCGGATACCGAAAGCTGAAAGAGTTGTTCAGCAAGCCTGTAAATATATTCTACACAGTTCGCCTAAAATGCATCGCTGGTCTAAAATGGCATCTCAAATTTACCTATTGAGTGATACCCATGTCGAATGATGATTGGCAGATTGTTCCGGAGCGAGATGAAGCTATTTCTTCCAGAGCTCGTCCGTCAAAATCCACCGAGTCACGTCGGGATAAAGCGTCGCCCAAGGTCAAGAGTAGGCGCCAGCAGCCCTCTGCCAAGACGCCGGTCTTACTGATTTTTTTATTGTTGTTGAGCTTTGCTGCCAGTGGGTACCTCTACTATCAGTTGCAGCAATCCGGTTTGGTTCAGCAGGATCTGATCGCCCGAATTTCGGATATGGAAGGCAAGCTTTCGGTCACGGATGAATCACTGTCAGAATCCGGAGCCGCCATGCAGGCCGTTTTGCAGGATCACGAAGTTAAGATTGATACCAATATTTCCGAAATCCGCAAACTTTGGGGTGTTTCCTACGACACAAATCGCAAAGCCATCGATGAGTTAAAGTCCCGAAGCTCCACGATAGCCGCCAATCTAAGTGGCGCTGTAGACCGACTTGATGAGATAGAAGGTCGGTTTGACGGCCTAGGGTCACAGCTATTGATACAGGCGGCTGATGAGGAAGATCTGCTTACCCGCTTACGTCTTACCCGAGATGAACTGAACCAGCAAGCTGAGTTGCTCAACAAGCTGGAAGCGCAATCTGTTGAACAACTTGACGCCATTGATTCGATAGACTCCTTCCGTTTGCAGATGAATCAGAAGGTTTTGCAACTTGAAAACGAGATTCGCAGCTTGACCGGCGGCGCACCCTAAAATATTTATTCAAAGTACCAAGACAGGATTTTTTTCAGCATGACCACGATTCGGCAACAGGATCTTATTGACAGCGTTTTTGACGCCTTGCAGTACATATCTTTCTACCATCCGGTAGATTTTATTCAGGCTATGAACGAGGCTTACGAGAGAGAGGAGTCGCCTGCTGCGAGGGACGCCATGGCGCAAATACTGATCAACTCGCGTATGTGCGCTGAGGGGCACAGGCCAATTTGTCAGGACACAGGTATCGTGACTGTTTTTGTCAGTGTCGGAATGGATGTGCGTTGGGACGCTGAGATGAGCTTGACCGATATGATTAATGAAGGAGTACGCCGGGCTTATAACCATCCGGATAATGTCCTGCGTGCTTCAATCCTTGCCGACCCGGACGGTGCGCGTAAAAACACGGGAGACAATACTCCGGCGGTCATCCATTACGAAATTGTCGAAGGTGACAAGGTGGATGTGCACGTCGCAGCCAAGGGTGGTGGCTCGGAAGCCAAATCCAAGTTCGCCATGCTCAACCCTTCGGACTCCGTGGTTGACTGGGTGCTGGAGATGGTGCCCAAAATGGGAGCTGGCTGGTGCCCACCAGGCATGCTGGGAATAGGTATTGGCGGTACCGCAGAGAAGGCCATGATTCTGGCCAAGGAAGCACTTCTGGACCCTATCGATATCCAGGAACTGAAACACAGAGGGGCGGAAAATCGCGCCGAAGAATTACGTCTTGAACTCTATGACAAGGTCAATCGTTTGGGGATTGGTGCCCAGGGTCTGGGTGGCTTGACCACAGTTCTCGATGTGAAGGTCAAGGACTTCCCAAGTCACGCGGCAAACAAAGCCATTGCCCTGATACCCAACTGTGCCGCAACCCGACACGCTCATTTTGTGCTGGATGGCTCCGGGCCGTCCTTGCAAACGCCACCTTCACTCGACGATTGGCCGGAAATATCCCGTGCCGAATCAGCCAATACCATTAGGGTGAATCTGGATGAAGTGACACGTGAGCAGGCTGCTGAATGGAAGCCGGGGGATACTCTGCTGTTATCCGGAAAGATGTTGAC
>JBFHKI010000273.1:0-3049 GCA_041595415.1 Pseudomonadales bacterium
CCCTTTAGGCGAGTCCGGAGTCGGCTTGTCTTATACGGAAAGCTCTGCCGGTTTTAACCGCGACGAAATTAACGCCGTATATCCGACCTTCGGCAATACTTTGGCGCAGAGCATCATGGAGGCAAGCCACCTGAGTGCTTACCTGAATCTGGAAAATACATCGGGCCGATTGCTGTACTCAGACTCGACCATGAAACTGGATTTAATGCCCTCTACTACATTTCTCAGACTCCTTTCCAATCAGCCCGAGTTTAAGCAGAACGTACATTTGCGTTACCTGCACAGTGAGTACTATTTGAACGATTTCTGGTCAGCTTTTGCCCGCTACGAAACGGTTAAAAGCACCGAAGTTTCCGCTCAGGTTGAAGCAATTCTGGACAGGCTGAAAATTTCGTCAAACTACAACAAACGCATAGTTGGAGTGCGATTTGATCCCACCGCGAATCAGGCAATATCTATCCAGTACACCAACCATACCAGTGCCCGGGGCCGTGAAAATAACCTGCATCTGAACTGGAGCTTTATTCTGGATTGGGGGTTCTAATGAGACTCGGCGCCCCTACAGCCAGACCAGTTCAACTGCTGCAATTGCTGTTGTTTGTCTCTGGACTGAGTTTTACCGTTGGCACAGGGGCACAAAATAATCCAGGGGATCTCATGCTGGTCAGCTCAACAGACCAAGTAGCACCACTTTCTTCTCTGGATCTACGCAAGCTCTTTCTCGGCCTGCCTATAACCCAGGAGGGTCAACAGCTACAAGCCGTCATCTACCAACCCGATTCGGAGATGCGAGATATCTTTCTGAAGACGGTAGTCGGCATGACTTCGCGGTCTTTCGAGCGCAAAGTATTACAAGCCCGTCTATCCTTCGGTGCTAGAATCGTCCCCACTTACAGATCAAAAACAGAAGTGGTAGAGGCTCTACAAGAAAAGCAACTGGTTGTAAGTTTTATGCCTTTTTCCGACGCTCAATTCTATGAACTCGAGGTTGTTCAAACTCTGTGGCACGCAGAAAACTAAAGCTTCTCACCGCTCTTTTTACCCGGGTTTTTCTGGTGGCCTGCATTCTCACGCCTATGCTGGGCGCAACCCTGTACCGTTTCTTTTACGACAGCCTGACCGATTCCTTTATCGATTCCACACGCAACAAACTGTTTGAATATGTGCAGTTACTTGAGTTTCAGACCCAGGATGGGTACACAGATAAAGACCTTTACGAGTTTTTGGAAAACCTGCTTCTCAACGCAGATATAGTCGATATTCAACTTGATCAGCCAGCCAACAACCAAAGTATAAAAATCGATTACGCCACCGGACTTATCGGGCAACTGCCGGAGGACAGCGGTCCATTCCAGAATGGTGACCGTTACTTTGTGCAAACGGTTCCGGTAACTATCGACGGTCAATACCTTACCTTGACAGCGGTGTTTTCGGAGGAGAATTTACGCGACCAACTGATCACCACCACCTTGCTTGGCTCCGTGGTATTGATCCTTTTTAGTAGTTTGTTACTAATCTTGAGTTTCGGCCAATTTCGAAGCGTCTCTCGTGTTGCCAACGAGCTCAAGCACAATTCAGAACAGATCGCCGCCGGTATTGAAGGTGCCGCCCTGCGAGTAGAGTCGGATATCGATGAATTCTGGAGTTTGTCGCAGTCGCTCGACAAAATGCATCAGGAACTGCGCAAGCAACAAAGCGCTTTGGCTTATCAGGCAATCAATGACCCTCTGACCAATGTAGGCAATCGATTATATTTCACTGAAGCACTCGATCTCGCTTACGAATGTTTGCGCACTGACAACGAACCCTTCGCCGTTGCCCTGATGGATATCGACAGGTTTAAAGATGTTAATGACAGCTACGGACACCCTATGGGCGACCGGCTCATCTGTTTTTGTGCCCGCACCCTCGACCGAATTGCCAAGTCTCTGGACGGTAAAATGGCGCGTATGGGAGGGGATGAATTTGCCGTTATCTTTCCCAGTAGTTCCACTGAGTCTTTTATGGCTACGGCCGAAAAGATACTTAAAAAAGTAAATCGCCAGATACAGCTTTCTAACCGCAATATCGGTCTGTCCGTTTGCGTGGGAGGGGTTCTGGTGGACAGCTGCAACCTGTCTCAAGATGATATTGTCAAACACGCTGACATTGCGCTCTATGCCGCCAAAAGCAATAAACGAAACCCCATCCGGCTTTTTGATGACCAGCTCTTTCACGTTGAAATTCGCCGGGAAACTATTCTGAATGCACTTAAAGGCCAAGACTACCTGGAAGAAAATTCTGGGCTTTCTTTCCGCTTCCAGCCCAAAATTGACCTTGTCAAAAACCGCGTTGTAGGTTTTGAAGCGCTGGTTTTTTGGAAACATCCGGAACTCGGCTATCTACCGCCCGATGAATTTATCCCACTGGCTGAACAACAAGGTCTGGTAGCGGCCTTATCCCAATATATTATTCAGCGCTGCTGCGCCATTATTGCCAGCTGGAATAAAAACTCCCTCAGCAATATTCCGGTGGCCATCAACATCTCTCCCCTCGATCTAAAAAATCCCTATTTCGTACCGCAATTGCTACAAAGCTTCGAAATGCATGCCATCCCTCTGGAAACTATCGAACTTGAAGTAACCGAACACGCACTGGTTGATGACCTGGAAACCGCTACGGAGATTCTCGGTGCACTCCGGGCAGCCGGAATGTCCATTGCCATTGATGATTTTGGTATTGGTTATTCAAATTTGGCAAACCTGAACCAACTACCGGTCAAAACTATCAAAATCGACCGACTGTTTGTTCGAAATTGCCAGCCGGATACTGACCAATACCACATTATCAGCGCCATCATTGGTCTCGCCAACCAGCTCGGCTTGCAATGTATTGCCGAAGGTATAGAAGACACAACCACCGCAGCTTTATTGGTTGGAATGGGCTGCAAGTTCGGTCAGGGTGAGTGGATGCACTCTTACCTGTCAGAATCTCAGGTTGTGGATTTTTGGTTGGAACATGGGACACACCACTCAGGACAATCCGCGGCCAGACTGGCGACCACCCTCTA
>JBFHKI010000274.1:0-3022 GCA_041595415.1 Pseudomonadales bacterium
ATAATGGTACGGATTGATCGCGAGGCGATTGTGCCCCACAGCGCCGAACAGATGTTTATGCTGGTAGCGGACATTGAGAGTTACCCGAGTTTTCTTTCTTCCTGTAAAAAAGCCCGGATACTTGCCCGGCAAGAGAACCAGGTTGAAGCCCAACTCTGTCTATCAAAATCCGGTATAGAGCAGTGCTTTTCAACGCGCAATACCAATATCGAGTTTGAAAGTATTCATCTAGAACTATTGGATGGCCCCTTCACAAGTTTGCAGGGAGATTGGAGCTTTAAAGACTTTGAGGGGTTAGGTTGCAAGGTGGAGTTTCATTTGGCTTTTGAAATGCAGCGATCGGTGTTGCAGAAACTGGTTTCCCAGGTGGTTGTGGAAGCTTCAAACCGTCTGGTGGATGCCATTTGCCAAAGAGCAGACGAAATATACAATTGCCGATAAAAATTGCACTAGGGTTTCAGGTGCATTTGTCGGTTATGCAAAGTTATACAACTTCGGGATCTCGGTTTTGACCAAAGAACTTATCAGTATAGAAGTGGCTTATGCCTTACCAGATAGGCAAAAAATCCAGTCATTGCAGGTAGCTCAGGGTACTACGGCTTTGGCTGCAGTACAGCAGTCGGGGATTGAAAAACATTTTCCGGATCTGGATATCAACAAGGCAGAGTTCGGGGTATTTGGTAACCAGTTGGGCACACGAGGTTTGCCAGCAGCGGATCAATACAAGCTGCGCGAAGGTGACCGGGTTGAAATATATCGGCCATTGCAGGTAGATCCGAAAGAAGTTCGTCGGCAACGGGCTGAAGAAGCCAAGAAAAAAAGAGCGGAATCTGCCTCTGCCTCAGAGTGAGGCCGCCTCTGTAGAGGTCTCTTGCCCCAAGTCGATTTCTGTTAGTGCCCCGGCTTCGAATCGAAGTGTTACTCCGCGCCGGCTCACCTCGCCATCGGCATTTTTGTATTCGTACAGATAGTCCCAGCGATCCAGGTCAAAGGTGTCGGCCACCAAGGGCGTGCCCATTACAAATTGTACCTGTGCGCGTGACATGCCAAGCTGTAGCTGGTCGAGCTTATCCTGATCAATAATATTCCCTTGTTGAAGATCCAGTTTATGAACTCCGGGGAAGATAGAAATATCAGATACGGAGGAGCATGCACTCAGAAGACTGGCAAGGGCAAAAAGGACAAAAATATTGCGTCGCAAAAGGCGAGACATGCAAAAGGTTCCATAGGGAGTCAACAAACTGGATAATAGCCTAAACCGACACATCAGTAGAACCTTAAATGCCTGATCAAAATATAGAACTCCAGAAAGCCGGACTGAAGGTAACCACACCCAGAGTAAAGATCCTCGAATTACTTGAGCATGCTGAGCTGGGACACTTGAGCGCGGAAGAAATTTACCAAAAGCTTGTCGAAGAAGGTGTACAAACCGGGTTGGCCACGGTCTATCGGGTACTGACACAGTTTGAAGCGGCTGGTCTGGTGCTGCGCCACAATTTCGAAGGTGGTCGCTCTGTCTATGAAATTGATAGTGGAGTGCACCACGATCATATGGTGTGCAGTGTGACAGGGCAGGTAATTGAGTTTCATAATGAAGAGATTGAAAGACTGCAGAAACAGGTTGCTGAAGAGCACGGTTTTGAATTAACCGATCACTCGCTGGTTCTCTACGTTCGGCCGAAGAAATAATTTTGGTTTTCCGACTGTTTAATTGCATTAGTCTAAAATATCCACTGATGGTTTAATTGCGCGGCAAGCTAATTTGCCTCGAGTAGTTCTGACTGACAGGGGGCGTTTTTGTTCAGACCTATCAAAGAAAAACTTTGGAATTTTCTCGTTGGTATCCTTACCAAGAAAGAGGAATCGGCCTCGCTTTCTCCGAATGATCTCGAATGTTTGAGGAGTTCAATTAAAGCGGGTGATGTGCTGCTGATAGAGGGACGATCCAGAGTCGGTTATATCATCAAGGTTATTTCACGCAGTTCCTGGAGTCATGCTGCACTCTGCATCGGCACTCTTGATTCCATAAAAGATGCAGAGCTTCGAAAACGTATCTCGGAATATTGGACGGGAGATGCAGATGAACCCTTATTGGTTGAGTCAGAGATAGATCGCGGCACGGTAGTGACGCCATTGAGTCATTACCGTACTTATCATATGCGCATTTGCCGCCCGATCGGTTTGACAAACAAAGACCGGGATTATGTGGTCCGCTTTATGGTCAATAAAATAGGTACCGCTTACAGTGTGCACCAGTTACTGGATTTGGCCAGATTTTTGATTCCTTGGTGGACCATTATTCCCAGACGCTGGCACTCTTCTCTGTTTGAACACAACGCCGGAGAATCCACCAAGGCGGTCTGCTCATCTCTTATAGCCGAAGCTTTTGGCGAAGTGGACTTTCCTATTTTGCCTCTGATTCAGGAAGACCAGACTGGCCAGTTTCAGCTTTTTCGTCGCAATCCACGGTTGTATGCCCCCCGTGATTTTGACTACTCCCCATTCTTTGATGTGATCAAATGCCCTTTGCTCAGATCCTCCAACAAGATGTGGGGAAACCCCCGAAGCGGTTATTACCGGAAGCTGGTTTGGATTGATACGCCCCTTACTGACAAAGACATGCATGAGCTGGTAAGCGCCCACGATGTGCTGCACGTACGACCCGGTGATGAGACTGATGGGGTGACCGAATTGGTTACCCCTGTGGACGAGCTCGATGAGATGGCTGGAAATTTGGCTGGGGAACGAAGGCCGGCTGTTCCGACATCGCCCGGTCAGGGCGATGATTAATGCGGTATTGCTTGGGTGGTTCGCCCACCTGTTTGCTGAAAAAACGCGTAAAGTAAGCTGGATCGGAAAAGCCTAATTCGTAGGCGACTTCGCTTATTGTCAGGGAGCTGTAGATTAAATAGCGTTTTGCTTCCAGCGTGACTCGCTCGTGCACAATTTGCAGGGCTGATTGACGTACCTTGGCTCGGCAGATGTTGTTGAGCTGAGCGCTGCTCATACCCATCTGGTTTGC
>JBFHKI010000275.1:0-3013 GCA_041595415.1 Pseudomonadales bacterium
CGGGGATATAACCCCAGGCTGCAGCCACTGTAGGCATATTGGCTGCTTGTCCGGCTATAACATCGCGTTCGTGGTCGCCGACAAAGATGCTCTCTTCCGGTCGGCAACCCAGCTGCTGGCATGCCAGCAACAGGCCTTCCGGGTCCGGTTTTGGTGTTTTTACGTGGTCCGGGCAGATCAGACAGTCTGCTTCGATTTTCAAGTCTCGAAGAATCTTTTCGGCATAGAGCAGAGGCTTGTTGGTGACAATGCCGTAGGCCAAAGACTGTTGTTTCATAAAATCCAGGCTAATCTCAAGACCGGAAAAGTAGCGGGTATTTTCGCTTAAGTGGGCCTGATAGAAGCTCAGTAGGCGGGTACGCAGTCCTTCAAATTCGGGATCTTTGGATGTTATTTGGAAGGCATTCGCTATCAGGTCAGCTGAGCCGTGGGAAACCATAACCTTGACTTGCTCTTCGCTCAGGGGGGTTTTGTTTTCCTCGGCCAGTAACAGATTTAGTGCGGTTTTAAAATCTGGAGCGGTGTCCAGAAGGGTGCCATCAAGATCAAAGAGTACAGCTTTAAGTGTCATCCAGCCGCCTTGGTTGCCCGAACCATATAGTTGATGGATACATCCTGCTCACTCAGGCGGAATTCTTTGCTGACAGGGTTATAGGTGACCCCCATGATTTCGTCGACCATAAGAGCCGCCTCTCGGCACCAACGAGTTAATTCCGATGGGCGGATAAACTTTTTGTATTCATGAGTGCCTTTGGGGAGAAGGTTCAACACATACTCCGCACCGACTACGGCAAACAGAAAGGATTTCGGGTTGCGGTTAATGGTAGAAAAAAACAACTTGCCACCAGGTTTGACCAGTTTGGCGCAGGACAGTATTACCGATGCCGGATCCGGTACGTGTTCGAGCATTTCCATGCAGGTTACCAGATCGAAACTTTCCGGTTGTTGGTCGGCAATGTCTTCAACGGTCGTTTGCTGGTAACTGATATCCAGCCCGGACTCGGCAGCATGTATACGGGCTACGGCAAGAGGTGCCTCGCCCATATCTATTCCGGTTGTACTGGCACCTCCTTTAGCCAGTGCCTCGGTTAGAATGCCGCCGCCACAGCCTACATCCAGAGCTTTTATTCCCGACAGGGGAGCCTGTTTGGCTATATAGGCCGCCCGCAACGGGTTCAGGTCATGCAGGGGTTTAAAGTCACTGTTTGGATCCCACCAGCGGGATGCCAGGTCATTGAATTTTTTGATCTCTGCCGGGTCGACATTAGTCATTTGAGGCTCCACGGATACGTTCTGACCATTGTTTGGCGCGTTTACTTATACTCGATAGCTGCAAGCTGGTCAGCTTGCCATTTTCCATTAACAGTTTGCCTTGTACCCAGCTGTGACTGAAGTTGCTGGACTGTGTTGCATAGACAAGCTGGGACAGAGGGTTATAGGTAGGTATGGATTCAGCGCTGTCGAGTTTGATGGCGACCATATCGGCCTGTTTGCCCACTTCCAGTGAACCTATTTCATTTTCCATTCCCATGGCAATAGCGGCCTTTATTGTTGCCGCTTCGAGACTGGACTGGGCATCCATGGCGGTGGGATCTCCGCTGCTACCTTTGGCGAGCAGAGAGGCCATGCGTATTTCCGACAGCATATCCAGACGGTTATTACTAGCGGCTCCATCTGTGCCAATACAGAGATTAATTCCCCGCTCCATCAGTGCTTTGACCGGGGTAAAGCCGCTGGCAAGTTTGAGGTTGGAGCTGGGGCAGTGCACGACCGAGCTATTGGTTTGTTCCAGCAGCGCCATATCCTCATCATTGAGCTGTGTCATATGCACACACTGGGTTGTCGGTCCAAGCAGGCCAAGGTCGTAAAGCCGTTGTACTGGTCGCTTGCCGTGCTCTTTTATGGACTCTTCCACTTCAAATTGTGTCTCATGCAAATGTACATGAATAGGAAGCTCTAATTCATTGTTATATTTAACTATTTCTTTAAAGCTTTGATCTGAAACTGTATAGGGAGCATGGGGTGCGAAGGCAACTTTGACCAAGGGATGCATGCGCTGCTGATCCGATAGAAGCAGTCCTTTTTCAATATATTCAGCGGCGTCCTTGGCCCACCTCGAAGGGAATTCCAGTATTGGAAAACCGACCTGTGCGCGGATCCCGCTTTCTATCGCCGATTCCACAACCGCATCGGGGAAGAAATACTGGTCGGCGAAGGAGGTAGTTCCGCTTCTGAGCATTTCAGCGATAGCCAGCAGAGTGCCGTCTTTAACAAATTCGGCGTCTACCCATTTGGCTTCAGCGGGCCATATTTCGTCCTGCAGCCACTGCATCAAAGGTAGATCGTCCGCATATCCGCGCAGCAGGGTCATGGCCGCATGTCCGTGCATATTGATGAGACCGGGAATTAATAGATGCTCTTTTAATTCGTATTTAGGTAGACCCTGGAATTTTTGGTCGGCCTCAACAGAGGGCAATATCTCAGCAATTCTGCCACCTTTGACCACAAGTGAGTGGTTCTCCAGTGGTGTGCGCCGGGGTACTACGGGCACAATCCAGCGCGGTGAGACGATAAAGTTTGTCGGTGATTTCATAGATTCCCCGTCATCCTAACTATAGTCACTCAGGGGAGGGCAGCTACAGATCAGGTTTCGATCACCCAGAACATTGTCAATACGATTCACTGCCGGCCAGTATTTATGCTGCTTTTGGTAGGTGCTCGGTTTGACCGCTATCTCCCGACTGTAGGGATGGGTCCACTCAGTATCGGTAATATCGTCCAAAGTATGTGGGGCATTGACCAAGGGGTTGTCTGCCAGCGGCCATTCTTCAGTTTCTACCTTGGCAATTTCAGAACGGATACTCAGCATAGCCTCACAAAAACGGTCTATTTCAGCGAGTGATTCTGATTCGGTAGGTTCAATCATCAGAGTGCCAGGTACCGGGAAAGACATGGTCGGGGCGTGGAAGCCATAGTCCACCAATCGTTTGGCAATATCCTCCTCGCTAATACC
>JBFHKI010000276.1:0-3013 GCA_041595415.1 Pseudomonadales bacterium
CATAAATACGGTATTCAAACCGGTGCCGATTTGCGGACCTGGACGGAGCAGGAACTCATCAGGGTGTTCGGCAAATCCGGCAGCTATTACTATCGCATCGCTCGCGGTATAGACGACCGCCCGGTGCGTCCCAACCGGATTCGAAAATCCATTGGCAAAGAAAGTACCTTTGGCACTGATCTCACCGATCTCGAAGAAATACAGCAGAGACTGCGAAGCATTGCCGAGCAAATTTCAGAACTCCTCAAGAAGCGCGAGATTATGGCCAAGACCCTTACGCTCAAAGTGAAGTACAACGACTTTACTCAAATTACCCGCGCCCATTCCAGCAATCACCTTATCCAGGAATCTGATCAGATGATGGAGCTGGTACCGGAGCTGATTAAAAAAACCGAGTTGGGGAATAGGCCCTGCCGCTTACTGGGTCTCAGTGTTTCCAATCTGAACAACCAAAAAGAAGAGAGCGGCGGAAGTAAACTCGAAAGTGGTACGCTCGATTTTTGGCAATAGAGTTTGACTGACCCTGGGCCGGCAAAGGCCGCCCACAAAAAAGGGCAAAGAAAATCTTTGCCCTTTTGTTTTGTCTGAAATCCTTATTCGATTACAACAAAGCGCTCAAGAAAAGCCACTTCTTTAGCGGAAACGTATTTCAACATTTCACGACTAAAGTCAGCCTGCAGATCTTCATAGGGACGATACTCTTCAACTTCACGGGCAATATGCTCAGGCGTCAAAGTGGTTGGGATCATCATATAGTCCTCAGTCTCGCCGCGATTAATATTTACTTTGACGAACATAGCGCTGTAGGTGTCGAACATATCTTCATAGCTCACACCATTGGCGATAGCTGCATGTAACTCGGTGGGTGTGGCAAAAGGTCGGCCATCGAGAATTGCTTGGACCTGATCGGCAGATAAACCCGGAACCGTCAAAAGCTGTGCTTCTGTGGCGGTATTGGGATCAATCAGCGGATCCATATTAAAGTCGGTGGCTTCCGACAGAGCCATTCTTGCCGCGCGAGCTTCGGCGCGTTGCTCGGCCGTCATGTTTCCCGGAGGGCCTTCGGCTGCGGGTTGGGCCGTGGTTTCAGAAACTGCCGTTGCTTCGTCTTGCTGGCTGCAGGCAGAAATTGATAAAAGTACTGATACTATAAAAACACTAAAAATTGATTTGATTAACATTGTGCGAACTCCCGTACATATGTGGTGCATTATTGAGCCTACCGGTAAAACATACGCCGTTAGTCAGGTCGCTCAAGATAACACAGTGAGAAAAATAGATGAGCCAGCGAACAAATAATAACAATCTGCACAAACTCTGGATTTGGGCGGCGCTGGCGGTTCCGGGAATTTATATTCTGGTGCGTTATCTCACCGACGCCATCAGCTATGGACAGGTTATCCATGAGACGGGTGACTGGAGTGTCGGGTTTCTCTTTGCCGCTCTTGCGGTAACCCCTTTCTGCAAACTTCTGCCAAAAGCCAAATGGCCCCGATGGTTTATGAGGCAGCGTCGTGCCATTGGTGTTGCCAGTTTTGGTTATGCCGCTTTTCACACCATTACCTATCTGGAGCGCAAATGGGGCTACGGTTATATTCTGGAAGAGGCCCAGGACCCTGGCCTGCTCACCGGCTGGATAGCACTCACTATCTTTTTATTGCTCGCCATTACAAGCAACAACCAGTCCGTTCGACTGTTACGCAAAAACTGGCAGCACCTGCACCGCACGGTTTATCTCGCCACCGCTTTAACCTTTGCCCACTGGGTAATTACTTCTATTGAGCCCGGGACTGCCTATATAACTTTGGGGGCTTTGTGTGCGGTTGAGGTGTTGAGGTTTGTGCGGTTGAATAGCGGTAGACGCAAATAAGCATCGGCAGAACTACAGAGATGGTTGTAGATAGAAATACCACTTCAATTCTGGATAGTTACTAGAGTAAATCTTTCTGCAGTAATACTATGCCGCCTCCAAACCTGCCCACCTCTGGAGGCCAGCAATGAAAACTCGAAAATCCAAAAACCCGGTGGCCAAGCACGCCCACAGCTTTAACAAAGCTCGGGTGCATATTGACCGTAAAAAGTCCGCAAAACGCGGATATACAAAGTTTAAAACAAACTTTAAAACCCAAGATCATTCTAAAGCGGCTTAAGATGAAGCCCTTTTAGAATGGTCTTGGATTCAATAAAAGTTACATCAATAGTTAAATTAAAAGCCGCATCAATCCATACGGGAATAATTTGAATTCAGCTGCCTATGAAATTCTGCAACATACCTACGGCTATCAAAGCTTTCGCGGTGAACAGGAGCAGATAATAGATGCCGTGATCGAGGGCCGGGATTGTCTGGTGCTGATGCCTACCGGTGGCGGGAAATCTCTCTGTTATCAGATACCGGCTATGGTGAGGTCGGGTGTAGGCATTGTGGTTTCACCCCTTATTGCTTTGATGCAGGATCAGGTTTCGGCCCTGAACCAGCTGGGAATACGCGCCGCTTTTCTGAACTCCACGCTGTCCGCGGCAGACAGTCGCGGTGTTGCAGCTGCCATGCATCAGGGCGAACTGGATATGCTCTATATCGCTCCGGAGCGGTTGTTGCAGCCCGGTACTCTGGAGTGGTTGCAGCAGTTCCGGATTTCCCTTATCGCCATTGACGAGGCGCATTGCGTTTCTCAATGGGGCCATGATTTCCGCAAAGACTATCTGTTGCTGAACCAGTTGGTGGATGCCTTCCCCGGCGTGCCACGTATTGCCCTGACCGCTACAGCCACGGCGCGAACCAAAGATGAAATTATTCACAACCTGCAGCTTGTTGATCCGCAGATATTTATCAGCGGCTTTGACCGGCCCAATATTCATTACAGTGTGGCACCCAAAGAAGATGCAAAAAAACAGTTGATCCGTTTTCTGCTGCCCCACAAGGAAAGTAGCGGTATCGTCTATTGCTTGTCGCGCAAAAAGGTGGAATCCACCGCCGAGTGGTTGTGCTATCGTGGTTTGCATGCCTTGCCCTACC
>JBFHKI010000277.1:0-2984 GCA_041595415.1 Pseudomonadales bacterium
AAGATTTTTCCAACCGCTGGCTTTACACTTGCCTGCTTTGACAGTGGACTATGACCTGAGATGGAGATATCACTTGGCAACAGCTAAGCCACAGCGGTTTGCATTGATTGATTCGATAAGAGGCTTTGCTGTATTGCTGATGATCGTCTTCCATTTTTGTTTCGATTTGCGATATTTCGGTCTGGTTGACTGGGGTGTGCCCAATGGTCCAGGTTGGTGGCAATTTCGCTATCTGATTCTTAGCCTCTTTATCGGTACGGTAGGTGTGAGTATTTCTCTGGCCCAGGGGCATGGATTCCGGTTGAGGGCTTTTGTTATCCGGCAATGCAAATTATTGCTGGCGGCCGTGATGATCAGTCTGGTATCGGTATTTATGTTTCCGGACAGTTGGATCTATTTCGGCATATTGCACTTTATTTTTGTGGCTAGCCTGATTTGTCTACCCATGGTGTTGTTCCCGCGTATCTCGCTGGTTTTGGGGGTTCTGATTATTTTGGTCAGCCAGCAGGGTTGGGCGCAGCCCTTTTGGCCCTTTGTCTATTTCAGAGATTTTCTGCCAACCTATACAGAAGATTTTGTTCCCTTCTTTCCCTGGTTGGGTGTTGCCATGGTCGGGGTTTTTCTCGGTAGTCTGATAGCTGGAAGGCAGCCGGAGTTTTGTCGGAAATCCGAGGGTATTACGGCCTTTGCTGGTCGGCACGCTCTGGCGATTTACCTGCTGCATCAACCGCTGTTGTTTGCCGGATTTTTCAGTCTGATCTGGCTGCTTTCCCTGTTCCGCTAGCGGGCGCAGATAAAAGTCGCTTTTTCTGCGCAAATCCCTGAAAAAACTGCTAAAATGCGTCCGCAATTTCGGGCCAAATAAAGGCGGTCAATTGACCCAAAAAAACAGAGCAAAATTGGCTATTTTTATACATTCTATCTATCCACTAATGACGCAAGCTTTAATCCGGGCGCGTTCTATTCACCAAGAGGAAATTCCTTTCAATGGATGAGCTAGCGAAAGAAGTATTCTCGGTAAATATCGAGGAAGAATTACAGCAGTCATATCTCGATTACGCCATGAGCGTAATAGTTGGCAGGGCGTTGCCTGATGTTCGTGACGGTCTCAAGCCGGTTCATCGGCGTATCCTTCACGCCATGAATGAGCTGGGCAATGTTTACAATAAACCCTATAAAAAATCGGCCCGGGTGGTGGGTGACGTGATAGGTAAATATCACCCCCATGGTGACTCGGCTGTCTACGAGGCCATTGTTCGCATGGCGCAGCCTTTTTCATTGCGCTATATGATGGTCGATGGTCAGGGTAACTTTGGCTCGGTTGATGGTGACCGGGCAGCGGCTATGCGTTATACCGAAATACGTATGGCCCGGATCGCGCAGGAAATGCTGGCCGATCTCGACAAAAATACCGTCGACTTTGTAGAAAACTACGATGGAACTGAAAAGATCCCGGAAGTTCTGCCGTCAAAACTTCCCAGTTTGCTGATAAACGGTTCTTCCGGTATCGCGGTAGGTATGGCGACCAATATTCCGCCACACAACCTCACTGAAGTAATTAATGGCAGTTTGGCGTTGCTCGATAACGAGGATATCGGCGTCGATGAGTTGATGGAGCACATTCCTGGTCCCGACTTTCCCACCGCCGCTATTATCAATGGTCGTGCGGGAATCTATGAAGCCTATCGAACGGGGCGTGGGCGTATTTATGTACGAGCCCGTGCCGAAGTGGTTGTGGATGACAAATCCGGTCGTGAGACGATCCTGGTTCATGAAATTCCCTATCAGGTAAACAAAGCCCGCTTGATTGAAAAAATTGCCGAGCTGGTTAAAGAGAAAAAGATCGAGGGTATTTCCGAGCTGAGGGATGAGTCGGACAAGGATGGCTTGCGCATTGTTATTGAAATGAAACGCGGCGAGTCCGGTGAGGTGGTGCTAAACAACCTCTACGCCCAGACGCAGATGGAAACGGTTTTTGGTATCAATATAGTGGCACTTGCCGAAGGGCAGCCAAAAACCCTGAACCTTAAAGAGTTGCTGGAGCACTTCCTCAAACACCGCCGTGAAGTGGTTACCCGCCGCACGCTCTTCTTGCTGAAGAAAGCACGTGAAAGAGCCCATGTGTTGGAAGGTTTGACCATTGCGATCTCCAATATAGATCCCGTAATTGAGCTGATTCGCAAATCGCCAACTCCGGCTGAAGCGAAAGCGGCCTTGATTGCCCACGGTTGGGACCCTCATGCTGTGGCAGGTATGCTTGAAAGAACAGGTGCCGATGCTTCACGTCCTGAAGGACTTGGTGAAGAGTTTGGCATGCGTGGCAACGAGTACTACCTTTCTCCGGAGCAGGCTCAGGCCATCCTCGATTTGCGTTTGCATCGTTTGACCGGACTTGAGCACAACAAACTGATTGAAGAGTATCGGGTCCGTTTGGATGAGATTGATGTTTATCTGGGAATTTTGAGTGACTCGGACAAGCTGGTTGCAGTGATCCGTGAAGAGCTTGAAGAAATTCGCGATAATTTTGGCGACGAGCGTCGAACCGAAATCGTTGAAAGCCGAATGGATCTGACCAACGAGGATTTAATCCCCGAAGAAGACCGGGTAGTAACCCTGTCGCACGGTGGGTACGCCAAGACTCAACCCTTGGCCGATTATCGCGCCCAGCGCCGTGGTGGTACCGGACGTTCGGCAACGACGGTAAAAGAAGAAGATTTTGTCGAATACCTTCTGGTCGCTAACACCCACGATACCATTCTCTGTTTCAGCGATTTGGGCAAAGTCTACTGGTTGAAGGTTTATCAGATACCTGTAGCCAGCCGACAATCGCGCGGGCGACCCATGGTGAACTTGTTGCCGTTGGAAGAGGGCGAGAGCATTACCTCGATTCTGCCGGTCAGCGAATATTCTGATGATCGTTACATTTTGATGGCGACCGCTATGGGCACTGTGAAGAAGACCGTGCTGTCAGCCTATTCCCGACA
>JBFHKI010000278.1:0-2983 GCA_041595415.1 Pseudomonadales bacterium
GCAGTCGAAACCTCCATCTATCAGCAGGTAGGTTCGGCAACCCTGGCCGGTAATTTTGCCCAGACTGAGCTGTTGTCCGGGTTCAACCTCTATGGGTGTCCAGAGTGCAACTTCCTCACCGTCGAGACGGGCTTCCATTGGTGCTCCGGCGATCAGCAGGCGACAAGAGCGATAGAATTTCAGGCTTGGTCCAGTCAGAGTGCACTCGAGGCCGGGGCAGCTTTCGGCATTGCCGAGCAAGCGGTTGCCAAGGCGAAAGCTGTAGTCATCAAAAGGGCCTGAAGGCGGTATGCCGACCTGCCAGTAACCGCCCCGGGCCGGATAATCCTGCAGGGTGGTTTGGGTGCCGGGTTCGAGAACCTCAACCAGAGGGGATTCAAACTGCAGATTCTTCAGGCTGGAGGTAATCAGTTGCCCCTGGATAAAATCAGGCGCGGCAGCCAGCTGGCGCAAATAATCCAGATTGGTTTCAAAGCCGTATAGCTGGCTCTGTTGCAAGGTTTCGGTCAATCGTGCGACGGCCTCACTGCGATCGGCGCCTTTGACAATTAATTTTGCCAGCATGGGATCGTAGTTTGCGCTGATTTCCATGCCGGGCTCTATCCAGTGATCCAGACGAAGGTAATCGGTTTCGGGGAAGTCGACCTGGGTGAGCAGACCACTGGAAGGCTGGAAGTCTTTGGCCGGATTTTCTGCGTAGAGCCGAACCTGAATGGCGTGGCCCCGGGGTTTGAGTGGCGCCGCCAATTGGTCCAGATCCGGCAGGGTAGACTGTCCCAGTTGCACCATCCACTGCACCAGATCGACGTTAAATACCTCTTCGGTGACACCGTGCTCCACCTGAAGCCGGGTGTTAACTTCCAAAAAGTAAAAGCTGTCGGCGTCCACATCGTAGATAAATTCAACAGTGCCGGCGCTGCGGTAGCTCACGGAACACATGAGCTTTTCGGCAACCTTTTGAATACGGTTGCGGGTAGATTCCGCCAGATGAGGGGCGGGAGCTTCTTCGATAACTTTCTGGTTGCGCCGCTGGGCAGAGCAGTCGCGTTCGCCCAGGGTGATGGCTTTACCCTGTCCATCGCCGAAAACCTGTACCTCGATATGACGGGCACGGCTGACAAACTTTTCCAGAAACAGGTCGCCGCTGGAAAAGTTGTTCTGGCTCAGTTGCCGGGTTTTGTCAAAGGCCTGTTCCAGTTCGGAAGCCGAGTAACAGAGGCTCATGCCGATACCGCCGCCACCGGCGGTGGATTTGAGCATTAAGGGGTATCCGATGTTTTCTGCCGCTGCGAGCGCTTCTTGCAGGTCGGAAACTAGACCGGAGCCCGGCAATAGGGGCACTGAGGCTTTTTCAGCCAGATCTCTGGCGGTGTGTTTCAGGCCAAAAAGACGCATCTGTTGTGCCGTCGGTCCGAGAAATACCAGCCCGGCCGCTTCGCAGGCTTCGGCAAATTCCGGATTTTCGCTGAGAAAACCATAACCGGGATGCACCGCTTGCGCACCATGTTGTAAGGCAATTTCAATGATCTTTTTGCCGTTCAGATAGGTATCGGAGAGTGTGCCACTACCCAGGCTAACGGTCTGATCTGCGGCTTTCAGGTGCAGAGAGTCACGATCGTCCTCAGCGTAAATAGCCAGAGAGGAAACGCCCAGAGACTTGAGAGTGCGACAAATCCGTACTGCAATAGCGCCGCGATTGGCGATCAATACTTTATCGAACATGTTTAACCCCAGATCAAAAGTTGGATAGGTGTGGGGTTATAGGCGTTGCATGGGTTGTTCAACTGGGGGCAGTTGGAGATAAGTACCATAACGTCTTGATCTGCCTGCATTTCAACATATTTTCCGGGAGCGGATATGCCATCCTCAAAGGTCAGCTGTCCTTCCGGGGTAAGCGGCACGTTCATAAAGAAATTGATGTTGTGGCTTATATCGCGTTTGCTGAGGCCGGCCTCGGGGTTCTCGTTGACGGCCAGCATCCAGCTGTCACGGCAGGCGTGCATGCATTTTTTGTCCAGAGAGTAGCGCACTGTATTGGATTCCGTTGCACAGGCTCCACCCAGGGTGTCGTGACGGCCACAGGTATCGGCAACAATGTGCAGTAAGGGATTACCAAAATTGGACAGCAGTTGGCTACCGACACTCAGGTAGACGTTGCCCTGTTCGCGGATGGTGTCTATAGCCGAGTAGTGTTCTTTCGGATTTGCCCGGGAGTAGAAGAGAGTATCTGCGGCCTGATTTCCTTCCAGGTCAAGTATGCGCAAGGTTTGACCGGCCAGCAGGGGGTGTAGCCAGTAGTTTCCGGCTTCCAGAATCTCCGAGTGAATCGCATCTTCGGGTTGCAAATTACTTTCCAGAATCATAGCGGTAACTCCTGTAGATAGATGCGGTTGTTCTCGAAGCCACGTTGGTTTTCCGCGCAGGAATTCATACAGACATCGTCTTTGCTCAGTGGGTCTGCCATAAGGATCTGGTATTGAACCGGCTTTTTCGGATAGGTCGCAGCAGTACTCATGGGGTGAGGGCAGGTATGCAGTATCACCAGAGTATCCAGTTCAAAACGCAGGTCGATAAAATCGCCAGCTTGGGAGTTTCCCTCGTGGTAACTGATAGCTCCGGATTCGGCTACATCAACCCGGCTGAAAAGGTTGAGGTTGGCGGGCATATCTGAGGCAGTCAGGCCGTACTTTGCCATTTCTACCAGAAAACTGTGTTCGCCACTGAGTGTCCAGTCGTTATGGGCCTCTTGATAGGAGACGCTCTGCCATTTATCGCTCAGGGCTTTGTTGCTTAGGTTGCCGCCAAGGCTGTCGTGCCAACCGATTGAATCCTCGATGATAGAGCAGAATATCCGACCCATATCCGAGTAGAGGCAGTGGCCTTTGGTCAGTTTGAATGTATGTTGGCACTTGAGAGTGTCGGGGGCGTTATAGCGCTCCAGCTTCTCTTCCGGATTGAAAAAGATCATGCCGACATTGGCACC
>JBFHKI010000279.1:0-2969 GCA_041595415.1 Pseudomonadales bacterium
GACTAACCACTTTAATTGATTCGTTAAACTTCTTTAGTTGAGAAGTATTTCTGTGAGTCCGTCAGATATGGCTCGCATATCTATCTCCTGCTCCTGCCAGTTACTCGCCAGAACAAAGCCAATTTTGTCATCAGGGAACAACATTATTTGGGTTCGGAAGCCGATGTCGCCACCATTGTGCATAACAGCGCGATGTCCATTGATGTTGACGATGAGCCAGGCATAACCGATCTGAACGCCGTTAGCTATATCAAAAGTCGGCTCCCAAAGCAGACTGAATGCCTCCGAACCCAGAATTCGCCGGCCATTTAACTCACCGGCGTTAAGATGAACCTGTACCCACAAAGCCATGTCCCTGGCGCTTGATTGCAAAGAACTGCTGGGTGCATGCCTGCGGTTATAGGGATAAATATCGCTTACCTCAGCGGGAGTATTTATATGTCCCGAGGTGCGTAGCTCCGATTCTATTTCCGGATAAAAGAAAGAGCTGTCCTTCATGCCTAAAGGTTTAAATATATTGGTTTGCATATACTGCTCAAAACTGACGCCTGAAACCTTTGCAATAACATCACCCAGAATCTCAAAAGCCAGATCGCTGTAACCCCACTGCTGACCGGGGTCTGAAACAAGACTTACTTGGTCCATCTCGCGTATCCATCGCTCAAGCGCGCCTTCATCATATTGCGGATCATCGTATTGATAGTCTGTTGCGTCGGGCATACCAGAGGTATGGTTCAGTAATTGCATTATGCTGATTTCGCCCTGTCGTTTGTCGGCAAGTCGAAAATAGGGAAGATAAGTCACTACCGGCGCATTTGGATCGAGCTTGCCAGCTTCTTCCAGCTGCGCGATGGCGGCAGCAACGAAGGTTTTAGATATTGAAGCCATGGCCAGCACATGGTCCGGGGCAAGCGCTTCGCGTGAATCTACATTTGTCACTCCGTGGGCGCCGAGGTAAACAACCTCCCCATCTCGTACCACTACTGCGGATAGTCCTGGAATATTTTGTGATTCAACCTGTTGAGCGAGATGGTTTTCTATGCGGCTCGCCATATCCTGCTCCTGAGCTATCCCACAGGAGGAAACCAAGCTGGCTAGCAGGATTGTTATTGTCAGCCAGCACCTGAGATCCATCGTGTTTTTAAAATCAAAGAGCTTCGGCAGCTTTAATCCATTATCCATAACTAGTCTTCCCAGGTGGCCACGCAGTTATAGGGCTGGACTTCAAGCCCCGGAATCCACTGTCGGGTACTGGTCAGAGTCATGGGTTCGGTAAAAACGACCGGATCAACAGTAGTGATCTGATAGTTCAGCTGATTGCCGTCTTCGGAGACTGAAAAACGTTCATATTGAACGGCTTGCAATGATTGGGGAACACCAATCTCGTCGTAATAGGGCCAGTCGATATGGGAGGTCTCTACAACCAGGTCATCGCCGTCCCAACGCCCTACGGAATAGCCAAGTCTTGAGGGTTCAGGTTCCACGGCATTGTCTTGCGCATTCATATGTATAACACGCGCCACATCATATTCCTGCAGACGGAGAATAATCTGATCACCCTGGTCAATCACTTCCATCGGCGCGCCGCCACGATCAAACATGGTGCTCGGCATGCCCTGTATACACCTCAGTTCCATATTGTCTTCGAACAGGTCGTAGGCGTCCTGCAACTCCCGCCCGCGCTCGGTGAGGATATGCGCATAATTCTCAACTTCTATTTCGGGAGCCTGAATACCGCCCCATACCCGGAACAGACCCTTTGCAGATTGCTTTGCAGCTTCCACCTTGATGGGGTCCATATCCAGGGTTTCAGCCGTCATGCGCACGCTCGACCAGCGCAGGGACGGATTCCTGCCGTAGGCAAATTCCTGCCCGTTGGTAAGCAACATATTCTGTACGCCGAGCGTCCGGTCATCACCCCTGGACACAAATCCTGCCACCTTGACCACGTCCCCTACTTTGGCAATATCGTCTGCGGTAAGACCCTGACGCAGATAACCGGTGGGGCTGCCGGATAACTCCAGTTCCCAGACACCAGCCACTGAGGTATCACCCGAAACCTCCAACCGGTATCTGGGATGAGGGTTTCGCCAGAACACATCGACGATTTCACCTTCAATCTCGACCATTTCGTCCGCCAGATACATCGCCGGATTCGTCACAGAACCGTGGTGAGCGACCGCGTTGAGAGCAAAGATACCGAAAAGGAAATAACAGCTATATTGGATAAAGCTTTTAAGAACCGGCATTGGAAATCCCCCCCAGAATTTTTGAATGCACTGATCGTATTAGATAGGCAAATGATGAAGCTGGACAACAAGCTTTACCAATCTTTCGAGATGCTCTTGCTGTGAGACAACAAACCAAGGGGATTAAAAGCGTCAGCCCTCTTTGATTTTGCTGATCTGCCAAATTGATATGCCGTCCACAACACTGGCGATTTCCCTGTGAACTGTCGCACCAATTTCCCTTGCGCAGGATGGGATTTCTCCACCCCGTCGATACTGCCGGTAGTTGCGGTAATGACCTGAAATCAACTCATCAAATTCGATACCCAATCTTCCCGAAGCAGATTTGGCCCGGGTGAAATCTGCTACCAACACCCTGTCTGAATTATCAACCATCATTTTTAACAATGCGCAGGCTTTCTGTCTGGGCAATTCCTGCAGGCACAGTGTGCTTGTCGAGATATCAAACTTCCGAGGAGTCATCGAAAGCGCATCGATGCACTCGAAACTCAGTTTATCCAGCTTCTGTTTCTGTCTATTTGATTCGGCATGCGTGATCATTCCGCGATCAATATCAATACCATGACCGCTTTTAATTTTCCCGGCAGCCTGAAAGAGTAAATCGCCAGTACCACACCCAACTTCCAGCAGGGTGCAACGGGGCTCGATCAATTCCACCAACTCCATTCGCAAAGGCAATAAGACGCGATCGGCTGTATTGCTTTTAAACCAGGCTTTGAA
>JBFHKI010000280.1:0-2958 GCA_041595415.1 Pseudomonadales bacterium
ACCAAAGCATCAAAAGGGGCTCTTATTTCACAACGAGCTTCATACAGGCGGTTGATATTAAGGCTGGCTTTGGCGGCTTTCAAACTTGCGGCCAAGGCTTCGAGTTCCGTATTTGCCGAATCAAGGTTCTCGATAGAGACCAGTTGATTGGTAATCAGGCTTTGGGTTCTTTCCAGACTTTTGCGAGCGAGCTCATAACGAGATTCAGTGCTTTCCAGATTAGCTTCGGCTGATTCGCGACCATAACGGTATTCATCACATTCCAGTTTGACCAAAACTTCTCCAGCGGCCACTTTGTCACCGACCCGAACCGGGACTTCTGCAATTTGCGCTGTAATTTGGGCACTGAGTAAAGGTTCATTCAGGCTTATAACGGTAGCTGGCGCAAAACGATCCGGGTAGATGGCCAGTTTGGACAACGGCTGTACTCTGACTAGGGTTTGCGCGGTTGCCGAAATGGCGTATAGGCAACTGAAGATCAGGATTAAGGTTATTTTTTTCACGATAGTCTCGCGCATATCAATGGCTTGCGTAGGCCCGGTATTATAGGTATGAAATAAGACAACTTCTTAGACATTTAGCGATAAAGGTTGTATTTCGCATGTCATTAGAACACCACTGACACAATTTTGAATTAAATATGCAGACCCGGCTGCGGGTATAATCTACCAATACTAATTTAACACTTTGAAAAACTTCGATATTTTCTTGCCCTGTTGGGTTCTGGTCTTCACATTAATTGACCTGAATTTTCTTTGCCAAAACTGCAGTATGTATAGAATATCGAGCAAGAATTTATCGACCAATCCGACGGGCTTGGGATAACAGAATTTATTGTTTGGGGATATTGAATGAAGAACTGCAGACCAACTCTTTTATTATTTTGCCTGGCCTTAGTGGCGCCGGGTGTTTTTGCACACCACTCATCAGCGCCGCATTTTGACCATGAAAATCCAATCAGTGTTGAAGGCTATTTTACTGAGATTAAATTTGTTAATCCTCATGCGTATATCTATTTTGATGAAATCAAAGATGGTGAATCTGTTGGCTGGCGTTGTGAGTTGAGTTCGGCTACCCAGTTGGGGCGATGGGGGTGGTCAGCTGATATGTTCTCGCCCGGACAGAAGCTTGTTGTCAGTGGATCTCCGGCACGGCGTGAAGATAATGTCTGTTTCATGAGTTCTATCGAGTTGGCGGATGGCACCACAATTAGCCGCAATTCGGATTTGACCCAGATGCAGGATGTCATGGCTTCAAATGCCAGGCCTGTCGAGTCTGAAGAGGTGGTTGAGAGAGAGATGTTCCTCGCCGATGGCCGTTCCAATATCGAGGGGGCTTGGGTTACCAAATCTTTTGGTCGTGGAGCTATCGGAATTCGTCCGGAATATGTAGCTACTGCAGCTGGGGAAGCCGCAGTCAATGGTTACACCATGGCCTATGACGACCCCATTTTACGTTGTCACCCGGTGAATATTTTCAACGCCTGGAACCACGATGAAAATGTAAACGAGATTCGCATAGAGGGCGACAAAATTATCCTGCAATATGGATTTATGGATTTTGTTCGCACCATTCATATGGATATGGACTCCCATCCACAAAACCTTGTTGCCAGTACTGGCGGACATTCTATCGGTTGGTGGGAAAATGAAACCTTGGTGGTGGATACCGTCGGTTTTGAAGAAGGCGTGCTCAATCACCAGAATGGTATGAAACACAGTGACCAGATGCATAGCGTCGAACGTTTCTATATAGACCCGGAAACTGGTTACCTGAATCGGGATTACACCATAACGGATCCACTTTATCTGGTGGGTGAAACCATGGGGCGAGATATGATGGCAGCCTCTGCTACGCCCTATCAAACCTACAATTGCGTGGAGTTGAGTGGCGACAATAATATTCGTCCGGAAGACCGAGACTTGTAGGGGCACATCCCTTCGACCCTTCTGGAACTCCCGGAGGGGTCGGACGGGTATCAGATCACGCTCAGACGTTTCTCCTCGATTCTCAGGCAGGCTTCAGCCTCACCGTGAGGGGAGATTATCATCAGCTTTATACAGTCTCTTTCGGTTCCTTCTCGCGTTGCCACACCTTCTTTTAAGAGATATTCAAAATCCTCAAAGGCGTTGTATTTTTGTACGTTCAGGTAATAGGGCATTAACTGGTTAAACATAAAGATTTGGTTCTGTGCGCTGCGAGCAACACTGTTGTCTGTCTCCGTCAGTTGATAAACCGGAATTTTCCCGGCAAAACGGATAGGGTTTTGTTCCAGCTCTTCAGGAATAGAAAAATCGGCCGGGGTCAGCAGGGTGTCAACCTCGTGACGGCTGACAACATAAAAGCCCTCGTAGGTGAGTACCATATAGGCAGGGGTTTGACCGTAAACGGTTTTTAAACCATAACCCAAGGCGATAATCTGCAAAAGCGCTATTATCGACAGATCCATGACTAAAGTTTTTTTGCCTCGCTTGAACACGATCAGTGTCAGGAGTGGCCCTATAACAAGGTCCACCAGCAGTATGATTTGCACACCCTGCAAGGCGCCAAGACCCATCAGAGGGGTGGGGAACCAGACTGCAAACAGAAAAACAAGGATCAGGCCGGCAACCAGCAGACTGATGCCCAAATGGATACCTGAGGCTATTAACCGATCTTTCAACGCCACTTCCTCGTCTATGATAGTGTCAGGGATGATAATGAAAAGATTATTTATCTCAACACTTTATAGAATATTTTTAGTGAAGTTTGTAATGTGCAGTCAGGTGCTAAAAAAGTGTTTCTTCAGGTTGAAAATGTAATTTGTTATGTAGAGTGGTATGGAGGAGGCTGTTGCCCCCTCCATTTTGTTAAAAACCGTAGCTCATTCCGATGCTAAAAGTGCGTCCTTGGCCGGCCAGTTGATCGAAGCCCGCAGTCATATCATTTCGGTATTCGGCAACACTAACTCCACCAAGG
>JBFHKI010000281.1:0-2933 GCA_041595415.1 Pseudomonadales bacterium
ACCCGTGTGCATACCCGGATGAACAAATTAGCGCCGAATTTGAAAAGAGGATATCTGGGAATTGGACCGGGTGCTGAACAAGGGCCGGACAGCGAGTTGGGGTTTACCCAGCTAAAGACAAATTTAGCGGACCTTCCGGGAATGTTAGTTGAATCCGGTGTGCCACCCTTGTCTGAAGGCCCAATCGTCTTTCTGATGGATCCATTACAGGTCTTTTTTATATTCTACACTTTCGATCATCAAGAGGTAGGAATGCTGGAAGATATAGAGCACCTTATTAAGCTCGCGAAATAAGCAGGTTTAGATTGATGACAGTAAAAAAAGGTTTTTATCTCGCGCTGGTGGCTCTGGTTTTGGCTATGGGTGTGGTTGGGCTTGGATCTTTTACACGATTGGTGGATGCAGGTTTGGGTTGTCCGGATTGGCCAGGGTGTTACGGGCATTTGACCTGGCCTGATGAAGCTGACGAGATTGTCGCGGCAAATCAGGCGTTCCCGGAAACGCCCGTATTGCGTGGCAAAACCTGGCCAGAAATGGTGCATAGATACTTTGCCGGTAGTCTTGCCTTGCTGGTTTTAGGGTTGGCGTTCTACGCGTTCAAAAATAGAAAAGAAGAGAATTATCCATTTCGCATGCCCATGTTTATGCTGGTTTTGATCGTTTGGCAAGCCATGTTTGGTATGTGGACTGTGACTCTGAAGCTTTGGCCTCAGGTAGTGACTACCCACCTTATGGGAGGAGTAACAACTCTTAGCTTGCTGGCAGTATTGGTATTCCGCCTGAATGACCACTGGCGCATAGCGGAAAGCGCCTCCGCAGCGTTGCGTACTATGCGTGGCTGGATAATAGGCGGCTTTGTGATAGTCGTGTTACAGGTATTCCTCGGTGGATGGGTAGCTTCAAACTACGCCGCTGTCGCCTGTCCGGATTTCCCAACTTGTCAGTTGCAATGGATACCCGAGATGGATTTTAAAGCGGGGTTTAACTTTACCCAGCATGTTGGGCCAAACTATCTTGGCGGCCGGTTGGATGGCGACGCCCGTACCGCGATTCATTTTAGCCACCGGGTCGGTGCGATAATTACTTTGCTGTATCTGACCGGCCTGGCGTTGTCCATGATTAACAAGGGCCATAGGTCATTGAAGGTGATGGCTTATATCATTCTGGGAGCACTGTCCCTTCAGATCGCTTTGGGGATTACCAATGTGCTTCTTTCCATTCCATTGGCAGTGGCAGTGGCACATAACTTTGTTGGCGCGATCTTAATGGCCATCATGGCGGTGGTTTTGCTTCAAACCTATCCTCTGGTCAATGAAAGACGGAAGCAGGAAAGATAATGTCCATCCCGAAAACACGAGCAAACTGGCGGGATTATCTGGAGTTAACCAAACCCAGAGTGGTCGCCTTGATGATTCTTACTTCGGTGATCGGTATGTTACTTGCGGTACCGGGTATGGTGCCTCTGGATGTGTTGGTTTTTGGAAATTTGGGTATTGCACTGGTAGCGGGCTCTGCTGCGACAATCAATCATTACGTTGACCGGATGGTAGATGTTCATATGGCGCGTACTCAAAATCGACCGGTGGCAACTGGTCGGCTCAGTGCGCTGGAAGCCCTCGGTTTTGCAGCAGTGTTGGGAGTTTTGGGAACGGCGATTCTGGTAGTTTTTGCCAATGTCTTAACGGCCCTGCTGACCATAGCGGCGTTAGTCGGTTATGCGGTTATTTATACTCTTTATCTGAAACGTGCGACACCTCAAAATATTGTGATTGGTGGTCTGGCGGGTGCTGCGCCACCCCTGTTGGGTTGGGTAGCAGTTACCGGTGAAGTACATCCCTATTCGCTCCTGTTAGTACTGATAATCTTTGCCTGGACACCGCCTCATTTCTGGGCTTTGGCGGTCCATCGTCAGGAAGATTATGCCAAGGTGGGAATTCCCATGTTGCCAGTGACTCATGGTGAAAAATACACGGCACTGAATATTCTGCTCTATACCCTGTTGCTGATAGTGGTTTCTGTACTGCCCTATGTGTTTGGCATGTTCAGCTGGATCTATTTGCTGGGTGCGCTTTTGCTGGGCGCGCGATTCTTGTATTGGGCTGTGATTATGATTATTGGCCGGAATGGCTCGGGAATGCAGACTTTCCGGTACTCCATATGGTATCTGATGATCCTTTTTGTTGTGATGTTAACGGATCATTACGTCCTGCCAGTTTAGTGTTCAAACATATTGATGACGGACAAAATAAACCCGATGTATTCCACACCTGACAGAGAAGTACAAAAGCGTATTCGTAAAACCTTTGCCATTATCGGAGTGATAGTGGCGGTGTTTGTTGTGCTGTTTTTTAACCGTATGACCCAGCCGCGCCAGTTGAGCACAAACGAAATGTTGCTAAATGGGTTGGTGATGTTCGAGCAGCCACGAGCCTTTGAGGATTTCAGCTTTATCGACCATCGAGGCGAGGTCTTTGATCAGGAAGATTTACTCGGCAAATGGACCATGGTGTTCCCGGGCTTTACCTTTTGTCCTGATATCTGCCCGGTCACCATGAGTATGTTAGCTGAGGTCTGGGACATTCTGGACGAAAAGCCGCGTGAGGACTTGCAGGTGGTGATGATGACCGTTGACCCAAATAGGGATGACCCGGAGCGTTTGGCCCAATATGTGCCCTATTTCAATGAGAATTTTATTGGCATTACCAGCGATATTGGCAAAACCCTTTGGGTAGCACAGCAGCTAAACATCGCCATGTCGGTAGTAAACCCGGAGACAGCCGGTGATTTTTACACAGTGGACCACAGTGGAAATATCGTGCTGATTAACCCCCGTGGGCACTATGCCGGTTATTTCAAACCCCCCTTTGAGCCCGGACGTATCAAGCTGACATACCAGTCAGTCTGGGGACAGTTTTAATCCGGTTGCAGGTTTA
>JBFHKI010000282.1:0-2928 GCA_041595415.1 Pseudomonadales bacterium
CAGGAGGGTTTTCTCAAAGCGGTTAGCCATCACATGGATCGTATGGTTGCGCAGGGTCTGTCGCAACAGGGTGGTCTGGCAGTTGCAAGTATGGCAGAAGCTCCGACATCAGTGGTTCCGTTAGAAATTGAGATAGAACAGTAGATTACTTGCACTATTCCTATCCCCCCTTAATTTGGAATAACAGAGTGCATTCACTTGGCGGCCTTCGGGCCGCTTTTTTTTAACATCTTTACAAATTTGCTGGAACTGTTTACTTCTGTGTGTCCACAATAGGCACCGTAAATTGAAGGGGATATTTTTTGCGCCAGAAAAAACCACAATCTTTACCAACCATATCTGTGCTTTTGTCGGTTTTTATTTCGGCCTGCGCAGGCAAGGGTGAGATTTTGATGCCGGATCGGTTTGACACGGAAATCCTTGAGGATGGCAGCAAGAGGTTCGTTTTTGAAGTTTTGTCCGGTCCGGGAGGCGAGGGCCGCGGGAATCGCAATATGATCCCACAACCGGAAGCAATGGAAACTGCGCTCGAAGCGTATTTTTCAGAACACCCGTTCTGCGAAGAGGGATACTTTTTGTATGATCAGGGTTTTAATGGCAGAGCCTACAGCATGTTAGGTGAATGTCAGGAATCAGCACCAACAATTGAGAATAGGTGACGGAATTGAGTGAAAAAATACTTTTAATTGATGACGATAAATCCTTGAACGAACTACTCAGTCAGTACCTGAGCGGTTCGGGCTTTGAAGTGTCCACCGTAACCTCTGGTGACAGCGCTATTACTTTGCTGCAACAGGACTCGGGGTTTGACCTGATTGTTATGGACGTCATGATGCCGGGAATTACCGGGCTGGAGTTGTTACCTATAGTGCGTTCGCGCTGGAACATACCTGTGATTATGCTGACCGGTCGCGGTGAAGATATCGATCGAATTCTGGGGCTGGAAATGGGCGCCGACGACTACTTGGCCAAACCCTGTAATCCTCGCGAACTGCTCGCACGAATCAAAGCCGTTTTACGACGTACCGGTGAGACCACTACAGAGGCTGCTGCCAGTATTGTATTGCATGGTATCCGTGTGGATTCCGGCAGTCGTCAGGCAAGTGTCGGTGAGGAAAAACTGTCTCTGACTACGGCGGAATTTGATGTGCTGAACGAGCTGATCAAAAGTGCCGGCATGGTCGTCAGTCGCGAGGATCTCACACGCCGCGTTCTGCACCGCGAATTAACTCCCTATGATCGCAGTATCGATGTCCATGTCAGCCGGGTTCGTACCGCGTTACGAAAGCACTTCGATGATCGGGATCTGATCGTCACTGTTCGCGGTGTTGGTTACCAGTTCGCAAAATAGACAAATCTGATGCGTGCGCCAAGTAGTTTGTTCTGGAAGTTCTTCCTGGCCATATGGGCAGGTTATATGCTGCTTATTGCAATAGCTGCAAATGTACTTGGGCAGCAGTACGAAGCCCGCTTTTCACAATTTGAAGTGAGTGAGCGCTATGGCGCTTTGGCCAATTACATTATCGCCCGCTATGAGCAAGGGGTGGATATCTCTCGCCGCGAGTTTCGACAAGGCCGCTTTGACTTCGATAGTGGTGATGCCAGAAACGACCTGTTGGTAATCCGTGATATGCAAAGCGAGCGGGTGATTTTTGGTGATCGGTCCGGTTCTGAAAGGGAAACCAACGTCGATTTTCCTATTGTTAGTGAAAGCGGTGCCCGATATATGGCTAATGTTGGTATCCCGCCGCGCCCTAACCCTCTGCCTGATCTGACGACACCTGCCGCTATAGCCACTGCTATGGGAACCAGCCTGCTGTACAGTTGGCTCTTTACCTTTGTTTTGACTCGCCCGATCAGCCGTTTGAAAGAGCATGTGCAGTCTTTGGGTCGAGGAGCACTGGATCAGAAGCTGGAATCCCGTCTGATGAACAGACGAGATGAGATCGGCGACTTGGCGTCATCTATCGATGAGATGTCATCCTATATTCAGGAGTTACTCAACTCTAAACAACGCCTTCTGTTTGACGTTTCACATGAATTGAGGGCGCCTCTGGCTCGAATGCAGGTTGCCGCCGGAATCGCCAGAGCCGAGGCTGAGTCTGCCGGGGTGGATACCAGTATGCATGACCGCTTCGAGCAAGAAATCGAAGCCTTAAATGCATTGATCTCGGAATTACTATTGTTGGCAAAAACGGAAAACTCCGGCGACGATTGTCAGAATTTTTCTCTTACCGGAGAATTGAATAATCTGGTTGAAGACATGCAGTTTGGTTTTCCCGATCGGCAGATCAAAACTCAATTCAGACAGGATGGTGTCGAGGTTAAACTTTCAATAACCTTTTTTGATCGGGTGGTAAAAAACCTGATCGAAAATGCCTTGAAATATTCCAATGATGAGGTATTGGTCTGTCTCGACGAAGACGAGGAGAACTGGATTGTTCAGGTGAAAGATCAGGGTGAAGGTATACCTGAAGAACAGATCGAATCCATGATGCAGCCCTTCACTCGTCTTCAGGCGGAAAGTGTGGAAGGTTTTGGTCTTGGTTTGAGTATCGCCATGCGGGCAGCTACGGCCTTGGGTGGTTCGCTCAAATTGGCAAACCGGCCAGACGGCGGTCTGGTTGCCAGTCTGACTTTACCCAAGGTTACTGTCGATAAAGAGAGCTAGGTAGGGTTATCCCAAGCGCCGGTATTTCACCCGTTCCGGGGTGGTATCTTCACCTTTGCGTTTCACCAGGTCTTCGTGGTATTCACTGAAGTTGCCTTCAAAGAATGTCACTTCACTTTCACCCTCAAAGGCCAGGATATGGGTGGCTACCCGGTCAAGGAACCAGCGGTCGTGAGAGATCACCATGACACAGCCCGGGAAGTTGAGAATAGCTTCTTCCAGAGCTCGCAAAGTTTCCACATCCAGATCGTTGGAGG
>JBFHKI010000283.1:0-2893 GCA_041595415.1 Pseudomonadales bacterium
TCCCCTGCTCCCGATGCCTGGTCCCGCCCTGACATCCCTCTGCACGCCAAAGCCATGTACAAAATGACACGGGATGGTTTGACCCCGGACGAGCATGGCGTGACGGGACCTCTCAAGCAGATAGACGCTCTAAAGGCTGAAGCGGCCGAAAAAGAAATCAAGGTTGCTTTTGTAGGTGATGTTGTAGGTACCGGCTCCTCGAGAAAATCCGCTACCAACTCCCTGCTCTGGTTCTTCGGCGACGATATGCCGGGCACACCAAACAAACGCACCGGCGGTGTATGCATAGGCAACAATGTAGCCCCTATCTTCTTCAACACTATGGAAGATGCAGGCGCCCTGGTTTTTGAAGCCCCAGTTGACAAAATCGAGTACGGACAGGTCATAGAAATCCGCCCTTACGAAGGCAAAATTCTGGCTGAAGACGGTTCAGTCCTGAGCGAATTTGAAATACGCTCTGACACCATATTTGACTCCGTGCGTGCCGGTGGTCGTATCAACCTCATCATTGGCCGCGGATTGACCAATCGAGCCCGTGAACATATGGGTCTGCCGGTTTCTGATGTTTTCCGCAAGCCGGAAGCCGTTACCAGCAGCTCTGCCGGTTTCACTCTGGCCCAGAAAATGGTGGGTGCAGCCTGTGGTATGGAAGGTGTTCGCCCAGGTCAATATTGCGAACCCAAAATGACAACAGTTGGCTCGCAAGACACCACTGGACCGATGACGCGCGATGAGCTGAAGGATCTGGCATGTCTCGGCTTCTCCGCTGACCTGGTAATGCAGTCTTTCTGCCATACCGCGGCCTATCCAAAACCTGTTGATATCGACACCCAACACAACCTTCCCGACTTTATTATGAACCGCGGTGGTGTTTCCCTGCGTCCCGGTGACGGCATTATCCACAGCTGGCTAAACCGTATGCTGCTGCCAGATACGGTGGGTACAGGTGGCGATTCACACACCCGTTTCCCTATGGGTATATCCTTCCCTGCCGGATCTGGTTTGGTGGCTTTTGCCGCAGCCACCGGTGTGATGCCACTGGATATGCCGGAATCGGTTCTGGTGCGCTTTAAAGGCAAGATGCAACCAGGAATCACTTTGCGGGATCTGGTTCATGCCATACCTTACTACGCCATCAAACAAGGTCTACTGACCGTTGAGAAGAAAGGTAAGAAAAATATCTTCTCCGGCCGCATTCTGGAAATTGAAGGACTGGAAGATCTTAAAGTTGAACAGGCATTTGAACTGTCTGACGCATCAGCTGAACGTTCAGCCGCCGGTTGTACCATCAAGCTGGGTGAAGAGACTATCGCCGAGTACCTGCGTTCCAACATCACGCTGTTACGCTGGATGATCGCCGAAGGTTACGGTGATGTGCGCACTCTGGAGCGACGCGCTACCAAGATGGAAGAATGGCTGGCCAACCCGAGCCTGATGGAAGCCGACGCTGATGCCGAATACAAAGAAATCATCGAGATCGATCTGGCAGAAATCAAAGAGCCTATCGTTTGTGCTCCAAACGACCCGGACGATGCCCGACTCTTGTCAGAAGTCGCTGGCGACAAGGTTGACGAAGTCTTTATCGGCTCTTGTATGACCAATATCGGCCACTATCGGGCTGCTGGCAAATTACTCGAACAGATGTCAGGTTCCCTGCCTACCCGTTTGTGGATTGCTCCACCGACCCGTATGGACGAACATACCCTGATGGAAGAAGGTTTCTACAATATCTATGGTCGTGTCGGCGCTCGTACCGAGATGCCGGGTTGCTCACTTTGCATGGGTAACCAGGCACGCGTAGCATCGGGATGTACCACACTTTCCACCTCAACCCGCAACTTCCCCAATCGCCTTGGCGACGGCGCCAATGTTTACCTGACATCGGCCGAGCTGGCCGCCGTTGGTGCGGTATTGGGCAAATTGCCAACCGTTGAGGAGTATATGGAGTACGCCCTGAAAATCGAATCCATGTCCGGTGAGATTTTCCGCTATATGAACTTTGACCAGATTGCCAGCTTCCAGGCTTCAGCCGAAGATGGCAAACGCATTGCCGCAGAGCAAATCGTCGAAGTAAGTTAGGGACATACCCTCAAAACATAAAAAACCCCGCATCAGCGGGGTTTTTTATGTTTGACTCATGGCATAGCTGAAGCCGGAATAATGGCCCCGCGATATCGAATGACCTCCGAAGCCAGACGGTGTGCAGACTTGGCAGCTTCAATTGAGCTTGCTCCACCCAGTTTGGCCGCAATATAACCCGCATTAAATGAATCACCGGCCGCCGTACTATCCACAACAACAACCTCTTGTGAAGGTACCAATACACTGCCACTGTCATTGGCAACCAGGCAGCCATTAGGACCCATTTTTAACACCACTTCTTCTACTCCGTAAGAGCGCAAGCGGGTAATTACCTGCTCTGGTTTTTCCGGGCCGAATAACATAGTTTCATCTTCATCCGTTGGCAGAACAAGATCGCATATTCGGTACATATGCTCATAAGCGTCACGGGCTACTTCCGGACCAGACCAAAGCCTTGGACGGTAATTGCCATCAAATATCACCTGACCACCCATGGAGCGAAATTTAATCAAAAAATCGAACAATCTGTGCCGGGCAGGCTCGGCATACAGGGCCAAAGTGATACCGGAGAGGTAAATTCGCTGGTATTGCTGTAATTTTTCAAACAGCACGGCGGCCTTGTCAGCCTCATCAAACAAACGGGTTGCCGGGGAGTTCTTACGCCAATATAGAAACGACCGCTCGCCGGCATCATCCACCTGGATCATGTAGAGGCCCGGAACCGAATTGGCATAACGAGGTATCAGGTCGCAACCGACCCCTTCGCTACGCCACTGTTGCAACATCCAGTCACTCATATTGTCGTCACCCA
>JBFHKI010000284.1:0-2893 GCA_041595415.1 Pseudomonadales bacterium
CAAAAACACAAAACCTCGTTCGTAGCTGGGCCACACCTGCAACAGTGCAATACGCACACAAAGCGCCACGACCAGAGTCAACAAAGCCACCGCCATCAGAACGATTCGCCAACGGGAGATACGGTAGGGCTGGCTACTCACGGATTTAGCACCATCATGTCCGATGCCCGGGGTGCTCGCATCCCCGCCACTTTTGCCGCCTCACTTTCAACTCTCGGCAAAGAGCCCAGCGCACTCTCCTCCAGCAACAACTGCCCCCATCGGGTTTTCAATTCCTGCTCCGCCAATTTCAGCTGCATCAGCTCAGTTGCCAAAACCCTGCTTTCGTAGCCTACCCAGACGCAGGCCAGGGCAGAGCAACAAATTGCCGCCAGCAGAGTGATTTTTAACAACAGAATATTCATGCCGTACGCTCCGCCACTCGCATGACCGCACTGCGACTGCGAACATTGACTTGAACTTCTCCCGGCTGCGCCTTGATAACACCTCCCACCGGTCGCAGTTTTACTGGCGCGCTTACTTCGTTTTGCACCGGAATATCTCTGTGCACACGCGGAGAGGTGGACTGAGCCTTGATGAAACGCTTAACCAGACGGTCTTCAAGCGAGTGAAAACTGATAACTACCAAGCGCCCACCCGGGGCCAGCAAATCGACAACATCTTCGAGCAGGGTTTCCAGCTCTCCGAGCTCATCGTTAATAAAAATCCGGATCGCCTGAAAAGTTCGTGTGGCCGCGTCTTTTTTGGGGTCATAACCAGGAATGGCCGAACGCACAATATCGGCAAGTCTGGCGGTTGTCTCAATCGGCTCTATCTCGCGCTCACGCAAAATTGCTCTGGCTATGCGACGCGAAAACCGCTCATCCCCATAGCTCCAGAGCACATCGGCAATCTCATCCGCGTCAGCTCTGTTAATCCATTCGGCAGCACTCTCACCGCTTTGCTGAGACATCCTCATATCCAGCGGGCCATTGCGCTGAAAACTGAAACCTCGCTCAGCCTGATCCAGCTGGGGAGAAGACACCCCCAGATCCAGCAACACACCCTCAAGCCGCCCCTGCCAGTTCCGCTCGAGCACCAGAGTTTTCAGGTTCGAGAAATTCGACAGCGAAATATCGATGCGATGGTCGCCTGAAAAGCGCTCCCGCCCGAAACTGACAGCCTCTTGGTCGCGATCTATCGCCAGAAGCCGACCATCTTCATCCAACCTGGATAAAATTTCGGCCGAATGCCCTCCGCGACCAAAGGTACCGTCGACATAAATACCCGCAGGCGAAGAGACCAACGCCTGAACGGCCTCGTCGAGCAGAACGCTTTGATGAGGGCTGCTTGTCAAGGGGCGAGTCATAGGCCGTTAAAAGGAGAGGGATTGCATTTCTTCCGGCAGGCTGTCGAGCCCATCGGAATCTTCCAGCATTTCTGCCAGTTGAGCCTGCCAAAGCTCATCTGACCAGATTTCCAGCTTCTGCCCCTGCCCAAGTAGAATCAGCTTCTTTTCCAAGCTGGCATAGCTGCGCAGTGGCGGGGGGATCAAAAATCGGCCATTCGCGTCCAGATCACAGTCGCTGGCATGACCAATAAAGAGACGCTGCATACGTTTGGCGTTGGGGTTAAGAGATGGCAGTTTTTCTATCTTGGCCTGAATCTCCTCCCAATAGGGCAAAGGGTAGGCAGCCAGGCAGCGGACAACAGGATCAATAGTCACCACCAATTGGCCATTAGAAGCCTCGCCCAGCAACTCCCGGAACTTCGCCGGTATCGCCAGACGCCCCTTGGCATCCATATTGACAGTATGTATTCCCCTAAACATTAGAAGATTTCAATTCCCGCTGTGATTTGCATTTGATGTTTTTGGCCTAGCGATCCCACAAAAACCCACAATTAGCCAAAATTCACCACTAATCGACACTATATGCCGAAAAAAGGCCAAGTCAACACAGCAAAACCGAAAAAATCCTTTCTCTACCAGTGACTTAGAAAAAGCAGAAAGAAGCGGTGAAACCCTGATTTAAGGAAGCAAGGAAAAACAGAAAGATGCTGCAATCTGTTGGAAAAGAAAGCAGATACAAGACAAATAAAGTATAAAAATGTTTTTTTAATTCGATTAAAGAATATGAGCCAGCCGTAAGCCGGGTTCTGTACGGATTACTCCGTGGCAATCATTCATCTACGTCGTTCGTCACCGAAAAACTTTAGCGGCCTACCCGAATCCAGTGCGGGTCGCACCATTGGATTCCTATTTGGCCTTGCTCCGAGTGGGGTTTACCATCGCCGCGAACGGTTACCCGACGCGCGGTGCGCTCTTACCGCACCTTTTCACCCTTACCGGCCCGATGCGGGCTTAGGCGGTTCGCTTTCTGCTGCACTTTCCGTGGGCTCACACCCCCCTGGAGTTACCAGGCACTCTACCCTGCGGAGCCCGGACTTTCCTCTGTGAAACAAGCTCACAGCGACTGCCCGGCTGACTCAGCGGCAGACCATACCTTCCACAGACAAAGTTCACAACGGCTTTCTGTGACTATAGAGATTATTCCGGGGCTCAACCTTGGCCACCCTCCTCTTTGATCTGCAAGCCCACCTGATAACAGAGATTTTTTTTCACTTCCAGAATCTGGGCGGCAAGTGACGCAGACCTTTTAAGGCCGAGTTCGGGAATCAACAGCTTCATCAGGCGATTAACTTCGGCCTGTTCTTTGTCCTTGGGGGGAGCTCCTTTGAAAACCAGAACAAACTCACCCTTTTGCGCATGGAGCTCAGAGCCCAGACGCGGAATCACTTCAGATAAGCTTCCGACGTACCAGCTTTCAAATTTTTTGGTCAACTCCCTGGCAATAGCCACCTGCCGGTTACCCCCCAGCGCCTCGACAGCATCTACAAGTGAAGCTATCAGGCG
>JBFHKI010000285.1:0-2865 GCA_041595415.1 Pseudomonadales bacterium
CATCTGGTCTGCTGAGCACCGGGATATCGGCAAAGTCTTCACCACTATAACCCTGCTCCCGTACTTGAATTTGGATATCTCCCGAGTCGGTGCGTATCAGACCGCCGGCAACGGTAACGGAATTACTTGCAATGGTTTGGACAAGAGAGTCCAGACTCAAACCGTAACGGCGAAGCGTGTTTTCCGGTACCTCGATGGACAGCTCATAGGGTCGGGTGCCCTGAATCTCAACCAGTGGAATATTGGGGATTTGTGACAGTTCGTCCTTGAGTGCTTCGGTGTATTCTTTAAGAGATGCTTCATCGGCGTCGCCCGAGACAGCGATGCCGATAACCCTTTGCGAAAAACGAACCTCTTCAACAATAGGTCGTTCGGTATCACTGGGAAAGGTATTGATGGAATCGACGCGGGATTTCACCGAGTTCAGTAAACTTTCAAAAGAAAAGCCGGTAGCCGCTTCGATAATGGCAACGCCACTGTTAAGAGAGGCTATACAGCGTAGTTCTTTAATGCCCTCCAGGCCTTCGAGTGCTTCTTCGATGCGTATGCAGATTTGCTGCTCAACTTCGCGTGGCCCGGCACCGGGGTAGGCTACAGATACCCGGACAATATCTTCATTAAATCCGGGGAATATTTCTTTGTCGATACCATCCAGGCCGGACAGGCCTCCGATCAACAAAAATATCATCAATAAGTTGGCGGCAATGGGGTTGTCGGCAAACCAATCGATCAGTTGGTTCATATCAGTCCCCAGCCAGTACGGGAGTGACGCGCTGTCCCGGGAATATCCAGAGAGGGCGGTCGGTGACGACCAGATCGCCGTCGCTCAGTCCTTTGACCAATATGCGGCCCTCGGTGCTGGCGAGAATATCAACCTCGCGTATCCTGAGAGTATTGTCATTGGCAAGTAAGAGCTGGTTTCGTTCAAACAGGGCGGTCTGCGGGATCCAAACGACCTGTTCTACTGGTGCCCCTTCCAGACGGATGTCCACAAATTGGCCTGGAAAGGGGGTTGGCTCAATGTTCTCTTCGTCCTTTATCAGGTCCAAAGTGATTTCGCTCATTTGGGTCATGGGATCAATCAGTGGACTCAGGTACTGAACCAGTGCTTCGCGTGTAATCAGGGTTCTGCCAACCTGGTAGCTGATCTGTGCAGTTGTTCCTTCAAGGCTCAGCCCGTTGAGGTTCTGCCAGCCCAAATCGGAAATTTCGTTGGCGGTAAGAGAGGCCTTTATCTGTACCCTTTCCGTAGACTGTACTTCCGCGAGACTGCTGCCAGTGGTGACAAATTGACCGACATCGGCATAAATTTCGCTGATTACTCCTGTAAAGGGTGCGCGGATTTCGGTGCGTTGTAAATTGAGTTCGGCCTGTTCGAGATTTGCGCGGGCTGCAGTTACCTGGGCTTTGGCTGCGTTGAGTTGGGGTTCGCGTAGAAACAGGGCGTTGGCTTCAGCGTTGCCCAAATCCTGCCACTGTCGTTTGGCCTGGTCTGCCTGGCCTTGCTCGGTTGCCAGCAGTTGAAGGGCTGAGGCAAGTGAGGCTTCACTCTGGCTGAGAGCGATACGGTAATCTTGGTCTTCGATTTTTAAAAGCAGGTCGCCTTTAGCAAAAGAGGCCCCATCGCGAAAGTTTTCCGCCACTGATTCGATTATCCCGGAAACTCGGGATACGATATTTATTTGATGTGGACTGCTGACTCTGCCAGTGGTGGTCACAACAGGCTTTGCCTGAATATTGATTACCCGAACGGCCTGAACTTCAGGTGCTATCTCGGTAACCGGTTCGGCGGGCAAAGGTTTGGGCCGGTTGATGATGATAATACTGGCCAAAACCAGAGAAATAGCGAGAACCCCGAGAGGTATCCAGATAGAAATACGTCGTTTTGGTCGTCCATTCTCGTCAAATAACATAGCTTTCCCCAATGTTACGGGCACTCAACTTTTGCCCGAGCTTTAATTGAAGCCAAAAACTTTGGTAAGTATGGCCTATCTCCTTGTCCGTTGAATTAGATTTTACGGTGTTTCTCATGTTCGGCCGCCACTGCGGCCAGGCATACCGAAGTAATGTGATCCACCAATTGCTCGGTTTCATTCTGGTTTATCTCAAAATTCGGGCATATGCGGGATAAAATGGGTTGTGCGTGCAAATAGAAATTGCACTGACCGATCACACTGAAAGAGTGTCGGCGAATCTCGGATTCAGTACAGTCATCCGGCAACAGCTCTTCCATGATCTCAGTCAGTTTATTGAATTCCGGGCGGATAAAGTGTTCCACCATTTTGTCCATCACTGGCCCCGGGTTTGCCATCTCCTGCATAAGAATTTTTTCGATAAACATGGGTGGTTTGTCTTTGCTGATAATGGTGATCCGCTGTTTTATCAAATTGCGCAGGCGGGATTCCGGACTGGACGACTCTTCGTCCCCGTCCTGGTTGTTCAGGATGCTTTGCTTGATGTGGTGAACTACGGCTTCTGCGTAAAAATTTGCTTTGTTGCCAAAGTGGTAGTTGATTGCCGATATGTTGGCTCCGGCACGGCTGGCAATCTGCTGGACAGTTGTCGATTTGAACCCTGATTCGGCGAATATGTCGAGGGCAGAATTCAGAAGTTTTTCTTTAGTGGTGCTGCTCATCGGATGGAGTGTACAGATTCAAATAATTGTTTGAAATATATATTTGAATTCCGGACGATCTCCATTTGGCTGGATTTCTCCCGATTTCAAGCGGGAAAAATTCTGCGTTTAGAATGTTGCTGTTGCGGAAAATCCAAAGGGCATGGATTAAACAAGTTTCAGGTCTGGCTGTGGCAAGCCACCTTCGCCCAGTACCTGAACGAGTCGTAGCGCGCTGACTGGTTTGCCGA
>JBFHKI010000286.1:0-2815 GCA_041595415.1 Pseudomonadales bacterium
GGAGCCGCATACATAGTTTCCAGCATATTTGCACAGAGCTGCCGAATGTCATCGTTAACCTCGGTTACAGGTTCGGCCACCTTGCGCAAACGGGGGTCGGGGAATTCGAGAATTTCTAATTGTGCCATGGCTAAATAAAACCTGTCTTTTAAGTCAGATATGAGAACAAGGTGATGGAGTTTCAAGCCTTCTTAGTATAGCTTATGCAGCATTAAACCGCTTTCCCTGAGGGTAGCTTATGTTTCGACGGCTGTGCCTTGTAGCCATTCTCTCATTTTCCGGAGCCTCTGCTCTGGGGCAAGTTGCTGTAAACCCGGATCATCCTGATGTATATGTGGTGCAAAGTGGCGATACGCTCTGGGATATATCCGCCGTTTTTCTGCGTGATCCCTGGTTGTGGCCTCAAATATGGAATATCAATTCACAGATAGCCAATCCACATCTTATTTATCCCGGCGATCTGATACGGCTGGTTTATATCGACGGGCAGCCGCAAATTCAGGTTAATGGCGGAGGCGCCACTGCGGGTTCAGGGATGTCGGGGGCCGGTTCTTCCATGCCGACGGTCAAGTTGACGCCGCAGATGACCAGCATACCGTTAAATGAAGCTATCACCGCGATACCCCTGGATCAGATCCGAGACTTTTTCACTTCTAATCGGGTTCTGACAGAAGAAGAGCTCGAGAGCGCTCCCTATATGGTCGCTGGTCAGCAAGATCGTATTATGGTGGGTCAGGAAGACAGTTTTTATGTGCGGGGTGATTTGATACCCGGTGTAAGTATTTACCAGATCTTCCGTGTAGGTGAGCGATACCGTGATCCGGAAACACGTAAATTCCTGGGGTACCGGGCTGAATTTATGGGTACGGCACGATTCCAGAGGCAGGCGGAAGAAGTCAGCAAGTTCAGTATTACCAGCAGTACCCAGGAAATTCTGGCAGGCGACATTTTGTTGCCTCTGCAGCAGGATGATCTGGATCCGATCCTTTTCCCAAAAGTGCCCGAAACCCACATAGATGCTCGAATTATTTCGGTTGAGGGAGGCGTATCACACATTGGTCAGCTGGATGTGGTCGCGCTCAACAAGGGGCAAAACGATGGTTTGAATAACGGCCATGTAATGGCGGTTATGGATTTGGGCGAGCGTGTCAGAGATAGTGTGAGTGGTGGCAGTGTAACCTTGCCCGATGAGCGTGCCGGGATGTTGATAGTCTTTAAATCGCTTCCCCAAATGAGCTTTGGTTTGATTCTGGAGGCGGAACAACCGCTTTCGGTAGGGGATACGGTAACCAACCCCTAGTTTTCAGGTGGCTGTTGATCGGCCACCAACTCACAGAGGATCTGTGTTGGGGGGTGAAAAGCCCCAAGTCTTGAGGAGGGTTCATGGACGAACTTCGGTCAAAACTGTTTTGGCACTTGTTGCCGCACTGCAGCAATGCCAACTTACTGCATTTGCAGAAAATCTTTGGTGCACTTCCCGATCCACAAAGGATCTCGCGGCATGCCGATTCCGGCCTTGCGGAGGCATTGTGGCATCAAATGCAAAATGCCTTGAACCGGCCGTCCGGGGAATTTAGGCAAAGACTTGAATACGCCAGCAATTTTATCCACACCAGACAAATACGTCTGATTGAGCGGGGTAGCCCGGATTACCCTGCTCTTTTAGAGCAAATAGCCGATCCCCCCGCCCTGCTCTACGCCATTGGCAGGACAGATTTATTGCAAAAACCCCAGATTGCTATTGTGGGCAGTCGTGCCAGCAGTCGTTCAGGACAGAGAGATGCCGAGCATTTTGCCAGTGCGCTTGTCGCGTCGGGCTTTGTAATTACCAGCGGGTTAGCGCTCGGTATCGATTCCGCCGCTCACTTGGGAGCCTTGAAAGGCGAAGGGTTAACCCTGGCAGTTATAGGTTCGGGGTTGGACAAGGTCTATCCGCGACAAAACAAGAATCTCTATGAGCGGATTATTGCCAGCGATGGGCTGTTGATTAGTGAGTTCCCTCCAGGCACACCCCCCCTTAAAGAAAATTTTCCCAAACGAAACCGCCTTATAAGTGGCTTGTCACTTGCTACGTTGGTGGTTGAAGCCTCTGAACGCAGCGGTTCCTTGATAACTGCGCGGCTGGCTCTGGAGCAGGGTCGGGAGGTTCTGGTGCTGCCCGGCAGTATTCACGATCCGCTGAAAAGCGGATGTCACAGGCTGATTCGCGACGGGGCTGCATTAATACAAAGCCCGGATCAGCTGCTTGAAGATCTTGGTAGTTTATTGAGCTTCCAGCTTGAGGCACTGGATTGCACTCCCCCTTTGGCAACCGAGCAACAAAATTCTGAAGCCGGAATGATAGATCCTGAGTTGAACAAGGTATTTTCACACATCGAGTTTGAGCCCATTAGTCTGGATACCTTACTGGATCTGACAAAAATGACGGTATTGGATCTGGAAGCATGTTTGACTGACCTTGAATTGCATGGTCTGGTTATGCGCAGCCCGGAGGGCATAAAGCGTCTGGGTTGAAAATGGTCCCGGACACTTGCTGGAATACTGGGCCCAGCAAGGGTAATCTTGCGCCTTCCGAGAAACCACAGTTTTTAATGTCCTCTACTGACAATATCTATCAGCTCGCTGCCGCATCTATGAAAAGCGGTGGGGTTATTGCCTACCCTACCGAAGGTGTGTGGGGGCTGGGTTGCGATCCGTTAAATCTGGCTGCAGTGGAAAAAATACTGGATATAAAATCCCGGCCTGTAGAAAAAGGTTTGATTCTGCTGTCTTCTGATTTAAAGCATTTTTCCTCATATACCGGTGAGCTGTCAGA
>JBFHKI010000287.1:0-2795 GCA_041595415.1 Pseudomonadales bacterium
AACTACAAAGGCGGCGATAGCATCGGCCTTTTCATTCTCCAGGCGTGCCTGTTCTGATGCATCGAATTCTTGAGCGTCGGTCATACCCGTTTATCTCCGAGATTTGTTGTGCGAGGCGCAATTTTAGCAGATCGCTATCAACTTCATAGCCTAGCTTTAATATTTTATTCTGCCGAATCCGCTATATTTCTGTTACATACTGCGCTCACACCAATCATAGAGACACTGATGACGGCAATCAAACACCTACAACATCTGATTCCCTCGCATGCCAGCCAAGACGGTGATGGGGTAAAAATACAGCGCGTCGCCGGCCCTATGCTAAACAAGTGGCTGGATCCCTTTCTTATGCTTGATGAAATGCGTTCCGATGACGCAGCCGATTATATTGGCGGATTTCCGCCCCACCCTCACCGCGGGTTTGAAACCATCACCTATATGATTGATGGCAAGATGCGACACCGTGACCACATGGGCAATGAAGGCCTTATTGTCAGTGGCGGCGTCCAGTGGATGACAGCGGCCAGAGGCGTAATTCATTCAGAAATGCCTGAGCAGGAGGAAGGCCTTCTGCACGGTTTCCAGCTCTGGTTAAACTTGCCCGCCGCCGAAAAAATGAAAGATTCGGCCTATCGTGATATTCCCGCTGAAGAAATTCCTCTGCTGCAGGACGAAGGCTTCACCCTGAAACTCATAGCAGGTGAACTCCAGATTGGAGGTCAAAAAGCCACTGGCCCCATCTCCGGTTTGACTACCGCTCCTCTGATTGCAGACTTGATACTGGACGCCAATACATCCCTTGAATTGGATTTGCCGGTTACGCATCGCACTTTGGTCTACGTTTTTGAAGGCAACCTGAATCAGATTCCCAATCGACAAATGGGCGTGTTTGGTGAAGGCAAAAAACTATTGTTGAGTTCCGCAGAAACCCCGACAAGAGCACTGATTTTAGCCGGCACCCCCATTAGAGAACCTGTTGTACAACACGGGCCCTTCGTCATGAATTCGATTGACGAAATTCATCAGGCCATGCAGGACTACCAGAACGGTCAACTAACCGAATAAAATCCGGCTTCAAATCTGGACAATTTGAAGCTTGTTTCACCATTTGTGCAACACAACTTGCCACTGATCGTGATAGCCTGAAAACGAAACAGACGAGCAAATCCAACGATATGTATCCCTATTTCAGAGTCTTTTACACCCTGCAAAAAGCCAAACTCCGGCCCCGGATGAGCTGGGATGAAACCGGCATTTTGCCCATGAGGGTCCAGCTAACCGATCTGGATATTTATGGTGAAATGAATAATGCCCGCTATCTGAGCATCATGGAAATGGGGCGCTGGGATATAGGTGTTCGTACCGGGCTGATGGACCTTATGCGCCAGCAGAAGTGGCTTTTTACCGTAGCCGGTTGCAGTATCCGTTATCGCAAAAGATTAACCGCACTACAAAAATTTGAAGTCCACACCAAACTGGTTGGCACAGATCATCGCTGGTTTTTTATGCAGCAAGATCTCTATCGGCAAGGAGTGCAGCACACCGGGGGATTATTCCGCACCGCTGTGGTTTCCAAACAGGGCATAGTGCCACCACAACAAATTTTCGAACAGATGGGGCTCAACTGGCAGCCCACTATGCCGGACTGGGTGGCCGAGTGGGACAAGTCAGATAATTTGCGGCCCTGGCAGTGATTCGGTTAGTCCGAATCAACCTGATCCCGTACATTACCTCGCGAGAAGGAATAAATAGCGGCAATAATTGAATAACAAAAAGACAGCACAATTACCGTTTTTATTGCTCTGAGCAACTGGTCGTAATTGCTCGGCGTGATAAGCGCGTCGCCCATAAAAATGGCGATAATCATCATCACCACTCCCATACCTATCATATTACCCAAGGTTCTCGACAGGTTCAGAATTGCGGATGCAATACCCAATCCCGCCTTGGTCAGACTTCCCAACGCAGCATTATTGTTTGGCGTGGTGAAAAACCCAAAACCGAGACCAAACAGGGCTTGTGAGATGGCCACATAATAACTGGGGGTTTCAAAACCGATACGCATAAGCAAAGCAAACCCCACAGCCACACAGAAACAGCCAAAAGTTGTCAGCAATCTAGGCTCGTAAATATCCGACAAACGCCCCGCCAAGGGCGCAACCAGAGCCATCAAAACCGCCTGAACAATCAGAAACTGCCCCGCAACCGATGGTGATATGCCTTTGATATATTGCAGATAAAGGCTCAATAAGAAAGTAATGGGAAAGGTCGCCGAGTAGAGAAGAAAGGCCGAAATAAGCGAAAAGGAAAAAATTCGGTTAGCGCGCAAGGCGGCAACACGAACCAGCGGATGTTCCGTATGACTTTGATGGTGCAAAAAGAATATCGCCAAACCGAGTGAGGCCAGTAACATAAAAGCCCCAGACCAACTCGGCATGGCCGACAAGCCCAAGAGCACAAAAATTGCCCAGACCGCAAAGGTTAAAGCGCCGATAAAATCAAACTTGGGTCGCACATCGGATTTCCAGTCCCCCTTGAGTTTCCAGAGTGTCATCACTGCCACAGATACGGCTACTGGCAAGTGAAAAAGAAAAACACTACGCCAGCCAAAGTGATCGGTAAAAAAACCACCCAACAAGGGGCCCGAGGTCAGGCCTATATAGACTGCAGTAGCCGCATAGCCTAGCGGCGCGCCGCGGCTCTCCTTGGGAAAAACACCCGTAATAATGGCCATTCCGGTACCCATTGTCTGGGCAGCACCTATTCCCTGTAAAACCCGACAACCCAGCAACCAA
>JBFHKI010000288.1:0-2794 GCA_041595415.1 Pseudomonadales bacterium
CCCGAAATGGTGGTGAACGAATTTGCCCTCCTACAGGCGATACCTTCGTGAAAGTTTTACATATAGAGATGGGCAAGCACCTATACGGAGGAGCCCAGCAAGTGGCTTATCTTGTAGAAGGACTCAATCAATTTAATGTAAAAAACTTCCTTATGGCACCGCGTGGATCCGCTATAGCGCAAACCCTCAAGGAAAACGCAGCCCGAATTATTGCTCCAGAATACGCCGGCGACCTGGATGCAAGACTGGCCTACCGGGTCAAAAACCTGGTACTGCAAGAAGACATTGATCTGGTACATATTCACAGTCGTCGCGGCGCTGATATCTGGGGCGCACTAGGTGCCAAGTGGGCCGGAGTTCCGGCTATTCTCTCAAGACGGGTAGACAATCCGGAAGGCCCCGGAAGTATTCGCTTCAAATATCCTCTATACGATCAGGTTATCTGCATTTCAGAGGGAATTCGCAAGGTATTGATTGAAAACGGCCTGCCACCGGAAAAATCGGTTTGTGTCCGCAGTGCCTTTGTCGCCAGCGATAGCCAAAACCCTATCCCCAGAGCCGAATTTCTCAAAACCTTTAACCTGCCAGAGCAGTCTTTGGTCATTGGCACTGTCGCCCAACTTATTCCACGCAAGGGGCATCAACTGCTGATCGAATCTCTGCCCATTCTTTTGGAAAAACACCCTCAGATGCAGGTGCTTTTTTTTGGCGAGGGAGCGGAAAGAAAATCACTGGAACAACTCATAAGCTCCAGCGAGCTGAATAATCGGATAAAGCTGGTTGGATTCCACAGCAATCTAAACAGCCTTATCGGCAATCTGGACATTCTGGTTCACCCGGCTTACGCCGAAGGTCTTGGGGTATCGCTGATTCAGGCCTCGGCAGCGTCTGTACCAATAGTAGCCAGTGCTGTTGGCGGCATACCCGAAATTGTGCGCGACAGGGAGAATGGCCTTTTGGTTGCCCCCGGAGATGGGGTAGCGTTAATTGATGCCATCGATCAACTCGCCAGCGATGCTCACCTCAGGTCGCAACTGGGCCTTAGAGGCAGGCAAATCGCCGAGCAGGAATTCTCCGTTGCCAATATGGTTGCCGGAAATCTCGATCAATATAGGAAAGTATTGGGCATCTAGGAGATAATCCCGACAAAGATTTCGAGAAACTTGCTTTGACACTTTCACTACCCGATTTTTCAGATTGTAAAGTATTGGTTGCTGGCGACCTGATGCTGGACCGATATTGGACCGGCTCTACGAACCGTATTTCACCGGAGGCTCCGGTTCCTGTCGTCAAGGTCGGCAGTGATGACTTTCGTCTTGGAGGAGCGGCCAACGTCGCCCTGAATCTGGCCGGTTTGGGCTGCAATACAAGTCTGCACGGCATCACCGGCGATGACGAAACCGCAAATACTCTTGCAGAAACCTCATCGGCGGCAGGACTGAACTGTTTTTTTGACCGGACACCCAGCGCCACAACTATTACCAAGCTGCGCATTATCTCCCGGCACCAACAGCTTATTCGCATGGACTTCGAAGACAGTTATTTTGAACTGGACAAAACCAATCTGCTAAAAGTTTATGAAGCCGATCTCGCATCCTGCTCGGCTGTTGTCCTCTCCGACTACGGCAAAGGTAGCCTGTCTGAATGCCAAAACATGATTCAATTGGCGCGTTTAAGGGATATACCGGTATTGGTTGACCCCAAGGGCTCCGACTTTGACCGCTATAAGGGCGCAACACTTGTTACCCCCAACCTGAGCGAATTTGAACTGGTTGCAGGAAAATGCCAGTCCGATGAGGAATTACTGCAAAAAGGTGAAACCCTGCGATCCAGCTTAGGCTGGCGCGCCCTGCTTATCACTCTCGGCGAGCGTGGTATGGCCCTGATCGAAGAGGGTCACCCGCCACTGGTTGTACCCACACAGGCCAAAGAAGTTTTCGATGTCACCGGCGCCGGAGATACCGTAATTGCCACCCTTGCTGCCTGTATTGCAGCGGGGTGCGAGCTGGAGCTGGCTACCCGCATATCCAACCTGGCAGCCGGCATTGTAGTTGGCAAACTGGGTACTGCTACAGCAAGCCCGGAAGAACTGGAACGCGCCCTGCAAGCAGATCACCGTGAAACAACCGGGATCTTGCAAGAGGATGAATTATTGCGCGCCGTACAAATTAGCCGCTCTCGTGGCGAAACTATCGCCATGACCAACGGCTGCTTCGACCTCTTGCATCCTGGACATATCGCCTATTTGCAAGAAGCAGCCAGCAAAGCAGATCGTCTGATTGTAGCGGTTAACTCAGATGCTTCGGTTAGTCGACTCAAGGGCCCGGATCGACCGATAAACCCTGAGACAGACCGGCTGAAAATGCTGGCAGCCTTAGCTTGTGTAGACTGGGTATGCCTTTTTTCCGAAGACACCCCGCAACGTCTGATAGCCGAGGTATTACCGGATCTGCTTATAAAAGGGGGCGATTATCAGGCCGATCAGGTTGCGGGATACGAAGAGGTCACCGGGGCCGGAGGCAAAGTGGAAATTTTGGGCTTTCTGGAGGGTTACTCCAGCAGCAGATTGATAGAAAAGATCAGGGGAAACTGAGCAAGCCAGCTTGAAAGCATATGTTACCCAACTAATCGAGAGCCAAAATATAGTCGACGGCCTCCAGCAAATCTTTTTTTATCACTACATTTTCCGGCAAGCTGTTACTCGTCATGGTCTTCAAGCCCTTACCGGTTTTTACCAATAGGGGCTGCATCCCCTCGGATACTGCAGCCTGCAGATCCTTGAGACTATCGCCAA
>JBFHKI010000289.1:0-2780 GCA_041595415.1 Pseudomonadales bacterium
AAAAAACTTTTGTCGTTTTATGCCTTTTGTCTGTATTGGGGTTTGAAGCCTCTGTCAGTTGGGCAGAATCGGATATGCAGCAGGAAGCGCAAGTTCGAGTTCTTTGTCAGCAGCTTCTGGCGGACTATGCGGTGTATAGAGATCATCAGGATGCTGACAACTTTGCCAATACCTTTGCCGAAGACGGTGTGTTGATAGTGGGGTCCGGCACCCATATCGGGCGGGATGCTATCCGCGATTACATTCTCGATCTTGGGGAAGTGGTAAATGCGCATATGTTTATGTTTACCACTCACCATATTGTTATTGAATCTGAGGATCGTGCCAAAGGGCTGAGCTATGCCCTGGTCCTGGGCGGCGATCGGCCGGTAGCGGAGGGCGATTCGCCCATTGAGGTCGAGGGTGTGCGGGCGGCCAATGAATATCACACTGAATTCGAATTGACTGACGAAGGCTGGAAGATTGCCAAGCTCTCTTTGCAGGGCAAGTTCAGTGGTCCTCGGTAGAACAATTATTATTTTTTAAAACATGGAATGGGGCAGAGTATGCAAAGAAATTTTCTAAACAAAATATCGTTTCTGACGATGCTTGTGTCGCTCGTTTGCGGCACAAATGCACAAGCCGAAGAGGCCCTGAGTCAGAGACAAAAGCTGGATATCGTGATGGCTTGTGAGCGGGTTGAGCACGATTACGCAATATACCGAGATCGTCGTGATGCCGAAGCTTTTGCCAATATCTTCACTGAAGATGGGCAGTGGGGGCGCTCGAACGGGCGAGTACTCCAGGGCCGAGAGGCAATAGCAGACTATGTGCGTGGCTTGGTAACAGCAGCCGAAAATGCGCCACCTGAATATGAAATGCAGTTTACAACTACAGTACAGATCACTCCGACCAGTGCGACGACGGCAACCGGCATCAGCTATGCCTTGATTCTTGAAGCGCCGGCTCCTGCAGATGGTGGCCGGGGGGTTATTTCCGGGCCTTTTAAAATTGGTTCGGAGTCCCGTTCTGTTTATGAAATAACCGATCAGGGCTGCAAAATCGCTCATCGTGAATACACCACCTATTTCCATGCAGCCGAATAGGAAAATAGCCATGCGTTCTGTTATCTGCGGATTTGTGTTACTTCTTCTGTGTAGCCCGGCTTTGGCCCATCACGGTTATGGAGGTCGTTACGATCAAAGTGTCATCGCCGAGATGGAAGGCGAAGTGGTGCGTAAACTCTGGCAAAACCCCCATATCCGCCTGAGTATTAAAGACGCCGAGGGTGAGATATGGAATCTGGAGGGCGGTACGGCTTCGGTATTGATTAATGCCGGATTTACCGCTGATTTGGTTGATATTGGCGATCACATTCGGGTCGCAGGATATCCCTCTTCAGCGGGGCGTAAAGAAATGATCGTACGTAATATCCTGCTGCCCACGGGCTCCGAGATGGTTATGGATCCGAGCCGGGTTGCACCGCGCTGGGAGACAGAAGATTTAATCCTGGGCGAGTCGAGGCCGCGCCCGACTCAAGGTGATAGCTCTTCACCGGAGCTGGGCATTTTTCGGACATGGATTACTGTTACCAGAGACCCGGCAAGCAAGGGCATATTCCCGGAAGCGGCTAATGCCGAACTGGTCTGGCGTTATCCACTAACGGAGGATGCTTATACCAGGGTTAAGAATTTTGACGCTGCTGTGGATAACCCCCTCAAGGATTATTGTATAGGTAAGGGCATGCCCATGATTATGGATCAACCCTTTGCCATGGTTTTTACCGATCAGGGTGATCACATTCTCATGCAGATGGAAGAGTTTGATTCGGTACGTACTATTTATATGACAGAGGATGCTGCACCACCTGCCACAGCTTCAAAGTTCGGTTTTTCCACCGGCCATTGGGAAGGCGAAACGCTGGTGGTAGAAACCCGTCATATCAGTTGGCCTTTCTTCAGTCAGATTGGGGTTCCACAAACGGAAAGGTCCGTCATTGTAGAAAGGTTTACCCCGGTTGATCAGGGCAGTCGCCTTGAATATGAACTGGTCGCCACTGACGCGGAGATATTTACCGAGCCGGTGACCCTTAACAAATACTGGATCTCCGATCCAAATACCGAACTTGGCGAATATAACTGCGTTGAATAACGCCTTTGTATTGCATATATCTAGAAGAGGAAGGGATATGAAAATTAAACAGCGATATCTGGCTTTTGCGTTACTTTGGTCTGTTTTTCCTATGGCCGTTATCGCTGAAATTGATACGCGAAGCGAGAGCGAAATCCGGATACTCTGTGAACAGTTGTTTGCCGATTACGCCATATATATCGATCACCTTAATGCGGATGGTTTTGCCAATACCTTTACTCCGGACGGGGTTTTCTGGCACGGAGATGAGGCGGTTCATGGGCGTGAAAAGCTGCAGCGCTATATCGAGGAGCATGGCAATCAGGCCCATATGATTATGTTTACCACAATAGATATTGATATCCAGTCAGAAAGCCAAGCCTCTGGTGTGGGCTATGCCGTAATTCTCAATGGCAACCGACAGGTTCAGCAAGACGATGCGCCGATACAAATGCAGGGCATTACCGCCGCCAGTCAATACATGGCCAATTTCCAGCTGACGGATGAAGGTTGGAAAATTTCCAGTATGGCGATCGAAGGTAAGTTTCGTGGCCCGGGTTATCTTTAAAGGTTTGAATTGAAATGCATGTAAAAAACCGGTATCTCATCATATTCTTGGCATTGAGCTGTTTGTCCATTATGTGCCAGGCGGAAGAAGCCCTTAGTCAAAG
>JBFHKI010000290.1:0-2757 GCA_041595415.1 Pseudomonadales bacterium
ATAAAGCCAGTAGCGGTGATATTGGGCATTTGTTGGGTCAACTGGATCCAGAGAGCATTGAAAATATAGAGATTTTACGCGGTCCACAGGCGACTTTGTACGGTGCAAACTCAACAGCTGGTGTGATCGTAATTAATACCAAGAGTGGTGATCGACCAGAGCTTGGTCTGGGAATTGAAGCTGGCTCTCTGGGCTGGCAGACAGCTAAGGGAACGCTGCGTGGGAATCAGGCGTTGGGTTCAGGTGAGTGGTTGTATTCGCTCAACCTATCGCAAACCGATAGCGATAATAGTTTTGATCATGAGTTTTTCGAAGATGTCACTCTTCAATTGAAGACCAGCTATGAGAGTGAGGGTTGGTCTCTGGGATATAGCCGGCTGGATGGCGACAGTGCCTTTGGCTACGCTGAATTAGACACAGTAGGTTCCGGAGCAGCTTTCCAGAGTTTCCAAACACCAGATCCACATCAACAAAGTAAAACCGTAGAAGTTGTGGATAACCTGAATTTCGATTTTGCCTTAACGGATAACTGGTCTTCCCGTTTCAGTTGGAGTCAGGCCAAAAATACCTATTCCATTGAGGATGCGGATGATGGCTTGCTTGGCACTCAGGTTGCCACAGCGAATGGGGATTCGGGGTGGCCGGATTATATCCCATTTTCGGCTGGCGATACTTTGTACATATACGACGGGCTCGGTGTGCAATTGTCTGAAATTGTAGGCTATGTGCCTATCGCCACCACAGAGGCTTTTTATGAAGATGAAAGCACCCAGTTTGACTTCAGGCTCATGTATCAGGGAGACGTGGTCAATCTGTTGCTCGGTGTGGATGATCAGGAATATTCCGCACGACAATGGGGTAGCTATGGCGCCTCGGACGATGAGGACGGCCAGTCCGCATTTTATGCCAACGGTGACTTAAAACTTTTTGACAGCAGGCTGATACTTTCGGCGGGCGTCCGCAATGATGACTACGATAGCTGGGGCGAGCAAACAACCCAGAACATAGGTTTTGCCTATGATTTGACGGAATCGAGCCAGCTTTATGGAAATTATGGTGACAGCTTCAAGCCGGCGACTATGACCCAGCTATTTAGCTTTACCTATGGCGATCCAAGTCTGACACCCGAGACAGGAGAGACTTACGAAATTGGTCTGCGCCAACAGCTGGGTGAAGCAACCTCAATGGAGTTCACCCTTTGGAATACCCATGTCGATAATGTGATTTATTACGATTGGACTAAGCCCCGTCTGAACGATCCATCATCCACTGGTGCTTACAATAATGGTGCTGAAGCAGAATCCAGTGGTGTTGAGGTGCAGTTTACGCATCAATTGAATAGCGAATACTCACTCAGTGGTAACTACACATACACAGATTCTGAACAGCGCGCCGTCGGTAGCAGCTGGCAGGACACGGTACAAATCGCTCGGAACAAGGGCAACCTTCGATTGGATTACAGTATGGAAAATCTAACCCTTGGATTGAATACCTATTACTCGGGAGAGCGGCTAGCTTGGAACCGCTTGTCGATGCCGAGCTATGTTCGAGTCGATCTGTCCGGCCGATATGAATATAACCCTAATCTTGCATTTTCCTTGCGCGTAGAGAATCTGTTCGGCGAGGAAATTATTGAGGGTATCGGATACAAAGAGCCTGGGCAGTACGCGATTTTCGGGGTGGATTACCGCTTCTAGAACTCGGCAGCAGGATAACTTCTCCTCTCGAAGTCTTAGAAAAAAGCATCAAGGAAGATGGCTGGTCACCCGGATAGGTGGCCGGCTTTTCTGTTAGGCCGACAGGTGTGAAAAACCCCACAAAGCCTTTTTCGCAGGTGGATCTTCTGGGTTGCTGCTTTGAATAAACAGGGAATTGGATAAATTAAATAGCATTCGGCGGAGAGTAGTAATTTGGAGTATCAGTTTGCGGTTCTATTGGCCGGGTTATATCTCACACTAGTAACTGCGGTATCGCTTAACAGCGATTCGCCTGCCTTAGTGGTGGTATCGACGCTAACGGTTTGTATTGCCCTGTGGACGGTCCATGGGTTACAGCCTTCGGTTTTTGCGTTATTTGTATCCGTATTTTGCGCATACAGCTTATATCGTTCGGCCAAAATTTCAGGCTGGCTAACAGGGCTTGGACTCGGGGTGGGTTTGGCGGAGATGGCAGCTTTGTTACAAATCTACGATCTTGCTTTGTCGGTAGCATTGCCAGCTGCGCTGATGGTGCCGGTTTTGGTTGTTATCAGTTTTAGTCGGTTTGGTAATTTGTTTTGTCCAGATTTTATGATCGAGGACGGTCTGATACTGACATTTTTAATGTCGGTAATTTTTGCGGTTTCACCTTCGTTGGTAGATGGCTGGCATTCCGCCAGAGCTATTAACTATGCATCGGTAGAGGCTCCGCAAGAGGTCTCTCTTGGTTTGGTATATCTGGGGCTGGCTTTTATGGGCGCTGGCATTCTTTACGCACTTTGGAAGAGAACATGAATTTATTGGGTGTTTTGGAAAATGGGTTGTTCGCACTAGGGCAGATTATGCGTTTGCCTGTGATGTTACTACTTTGGGTCTGCGTTTTGGCGACGCTCTTCGTGGTTGGGGTGTTTTTGGTGGATGCCATTGCGCGAAGAAGGGAGCGAGAGGGTTTTGATCTTGAGCGGTGGTTGCGCGGTGGATCTGCTCTAGGCGCACCTCCTGAGCGTATCTTTCGATTGCCGATGCACGCCCGTACACTTCTCCAAGATATTTCCCGTAT
>JBFHKI010000291.1:0-2748 GCA_041595415.1 Pseudomonadales bacterium
GTTCTCTGCTAGATATCAGTTTGGGGCTTGCCGTTCCGGATGGTGACGCACCCTGATCTGCATCGCACATCAAAAGCGTAGGCATCTCTTCAGTATTCTCAGTACATATTGGCCAAACAAAAATGGATATAACTCCTTAATAAAGGTTGACAAAGTCAACCAGTATTGGGTTGAATGGGTGCACCTTGGTACGCAAGTACTCTTTTAGTTCGAGCAGGTGCGCGAGTATTGTTAAGAAAAGATGCGATATTGCCGCGTTTTTGATATTTCATTCCTTCACTTGTGGATGGAGATTAGAATAAAGAGTTTTGGGGGTTATAAACACAATGCGAAAACAAATCACATCATTGGCTCTAGGCTTCTTGGCTTTTTTCTCAGAAGCTTCAATGGCTCACCACGGCTTTGCTCAATACTTTGATAGGAACACACAGGTTCGTATCGAAGGGACTGTGCATGCTGTTTCCATACGAAACCCTCATGCACATCTAGAAATTGCAGTTGCCAAGGATACCGGTGGTACAGACATCTGGTCCTGTGAAACGCAGGCAAAGACTCTACTGGATCGTAAAGGTATCAGTGCAAGTGATTTTGTTATCGGCGATCCGATTGTAGTCACAGGTAGTCAGGCCAGACAGGATCCTCATGGATGTGAGATCGGGTCGGTGTATTTCGCCAATGGCCAATCCATTACTTTTCGAACCGCCGATGGGCGGGCTGTTATCGCTGTGAATGAAGCGGTGGAATCGAAGCCTGAAGTGCGTGATTCCATATTTGGCCGTTGGGTTCGAAACGGCTTTGCCGGGGAAGTGGCCGATGATGGTTTTTATGAGGTGATTAACGAGGCAGGACGTGTCGCCAGTGCTCAGTACAACTCCTTTCAGGATGATCCTTCCCTACACTGCCTTTCAAGTACTCCAGTGAGAATTTGGATCGCACCGGGCAACCCCTCGGAAATTCGACAAGAGGGGGATCGAATAATTATGCAGCATGAATTTATGGATACCACACGAACAATCTATATGGATGCGGCAACGACACCTGCGAAGGGTGCTCCTTCGGATATTGGCTTTTCTGTAGGCCGGTTTGAAGGGGATGAGTTGGTTGTTGAAACTACCAATTTTACTGAGGGTGTCTTGCTTTCCCATGCCAGCCTGCCCCCGGAAGCAGCCAGTACTGAGCATCCCGGAGGTGACGGTATTGTTCATAGTGACGGACTAAAATTGATAGAGCGCTATAAGGTAAACGAAGCTGGTGACTTGATTTTTAGCTGGGAAGCTACGGATTCAAATTACTTTACTGGCCCTATTCGAGGCAGCGTGCAGCTTTCACCAACTACCCTTGATCTGGGTAGATATGATTGTGAAAGCACACTAAACCACTAACTAAAAGAAATAAGGAAACAATTATGAAAACTCTATTATTTGTGATGATTGTGGCCTTGTTCGGGCAGCAGTCTATCGCGCAGGGCATGTCGGGCGACTACATCAAATTGGTTGATCCCCTGGATGAACCCGAGTTCTACTGTTTTGATCTGACAGGTTGGGGCGATTCCCTGGTATTGGATGACCCGATACAGGCTCATACTTGTAAGCCGCTCGGGCAGGGACCAGACCAGATGTTCGCTTTCGATGGCGACCAGATTCAGGTGGTAGGTTATGACCGTTGTTTGCAAGCTGCCGGAACTGCCGGCAGGACTGTGGCGGGAGCCTCGATATTGGCGCGTGAATGTACTGACACGGGACAATCCAGCGCTGTTCAACGCTTTGAGCTGGACAGTTCGGGGAAATTGCACATCAAGGAAACCGAACTTTGCGTTGGTGTGGGTTCCAGCTCAACGCCGGCAAATGGTCCGAGCCATATTTGGAGGGCGCTAATTGTCATGGACTGCGATGCGGATGATTCTCTTTCCACTTGGCAAATTGGATTGTAATAAAAACACTCGAATCAGAGCGAAGTTGTTAAGCCATACATTTCATCGTGCCTTTCTCTCAAGTACCTTGTGTAAATTTATCTGGAGTAATGAATATTCAATGAAAAAAATATTGGGGATAATTTCTATTCTGGCCACTGTAGCTTGGGCTTTTCCAGCTCAGGCGCACCATGCCTTTGCGGCAACCTTTACGGATGAGGTCATCACCGTAAGTGGCGTTGTAAGTCGTATGAACTTTTCCAATCCTCATGTGATGGTGTATTTCGATGTAACTGATGAGAATGGAGAGGTGACCGAATGGGTTTCGGAAGGCGGAGCAGCAACTGTGCTGAGGGGCAATGGATGGACCCGCGATTCTCTGAAAAAAGGCGATCATATAACCATCACCGGCAACTCCACCCGAAACGGTTCGCCGATGATTTCAATGGCCGAGATCAATCTTGTACATCCGCAAACCGGAGATCTACTTGGCGACCCGGGTCAGGCTGTAGCGGCAACTGAAGTAGCATTTTCTACTTCAGTGCCCATGATGCTACCAGACGGTCGTCCCAATCTGAGCGGATCCTGGGTTCAAAACCCTATTGTTGCCGGGGAAGCAGCCCCTAGCAGAGGCCCGGGAGCAGGTGGACCTCCACCGGGAGAAGGCGGACCTGGTGGCGCTGGCGGACCACCTCCGGGAGAAGGTGGTCCAGGTGGTCTTCCCCCCCAATTTGCCAAATCTCCAAATACAATCGATTTGCCCGGTGGTTTTTTGCACGATGAACCACCACAGCTCACTGCAGCAGCCGAAGTAGCGCAATCTGCGTTTGATGCCAAGA
>JBFHKI010000292.1:0-2737 GCA_041595415.1 Pseudomonadales bacterium
AATCATCATATAACCGAGGCCTTTCAGCTGACCTTCGTTAACCAGCCCGTTTTGCAAATAGGCCAAGTGGTAAGCCGCCAACTGGGATTTGGTATCTTCCATTTCCGAAAACATACCGCCCAGCTCCCGCCAGTATTTAACGTCGGGGTAATAAACGATAAGTTTTTTCAGGACCGCAACGGTGGCGGGAATATTCTCTTTTTGGTAGTAGAGCGATCTCTGCATCGAATACCAGTTTTCCTGGCCAATTTTGCCCAGATCTTCTTCTATTGAGATGGCTTTTTCGATGTATCGCAACGCTTCGTCCAGATTGTCCAGACGATAATAGATGTTGGCAATTTCGGAGTATTCACGCGAACCGATAGTACCGCGTACACAAGCCCAGTTTACGTAGTAATTCAAGGCCTGCTGGAAATCTTCCTGAAGCATGTTCAATTGCGCAATTGTCTTCAGGCTGCGCTCGATCAAAGGCCCATTGGCACCTTCTTCAGCAATGGTGCGTTTATAGTACTCAAGCGCTTGCGGTACGTTGTCGTTCAAATAGTGGGCGTAGGCGTAGAGGTTATATACCTCGGCTTTTTCATGACTCTCGAGGCGATCCACACGAATGCCGTCCAACTCGCGAATGGCGGCCGCCGGGTCCGGTTCTGGCAATACGGCATTCGGATTGTCTTCAGGTGGAAAGGGGCTCACCAGATAACGCGGCTTTTCCAGGCTTTTGGCTACCGCCGAATCCAGTGCGCGCAATCGCCGCTCACCGACATCCATATAGGGCATGCCGGCACAGGAAAATTCAAGCTGGGCCAAACTCGGCGGAGCGAATGAGAAAGTGGCGAGCAGAATCGCCGCCTTGGCTGTAATTAGTGTTCGCAAATAAATAGACATTTGAAATTCTCGATTCTGTTACTAATTTCAATAATCAGTCGTCTGCCAATTCATAGATAAAGCGGTTGGCGTAATCGATTTCTACCGCCTCGCCGTCAACTATTTTTGGCTTGAATTTAAATCGTTCGATCGCGCGAATACTGGGCCGTTCAAAAAGCGAATTGCTGCACTGATCCTCGCCTTCTTTCACGTAGGCATCGCGGGTGGTACCCAGAGTTGTAATGGTAAAATACACCGTACAGAACCCTTCAATACCGCGCTCAGCCGCGCGTTGCGGGTATTCGGGGTTGACCCGAACCAAGGCAATCACATCACCGTCCGAAAAAGCCCCCGCATCAATTTTCAAATCGATATCCAGCGCGTCATTGGACAGGCCGCCCATATCGATATCACTATCCAAATTGATTTGCATTTGCGGCAAAACCGGTGGGGTTTCAACATCATCCACTTCGGTGATCTTGATTTCCTTTTTGAATTCGGTGACTTCCGGCTCTTCCTGCCAGATATCACCAATCGCAAAAACCTCACTTTTTTCAGGTTCTTCCTGATTGGCGTTAATCAGTGCCTGCATCAAAAACAACAAACCAAAGACCACAACCAGAGCAAGTCCGGCTGCCGGTAGAAGCAGGAGAAATCCGCGTTCATTATTTCGAGGTTTCATACTATCTAATCCTCTCGTGCTGAAATTTGTACAAGAACAACACCAACATCTTTGGCAGCATCAGCGACCATAGCAATCTGTTCTACCTTGGCATCCTCATCCGCCTGGATCACCAAAGCTCCCTGGGGATTGTCGGCATAGAGCGCGGCAATCTGTGTGCGCAGGAACTTGGGATCGATCCTTTCCCGGCTGATCCAGATAGCGCTGTCGGCATCAATCGCAACCAACATGCTGGGCTTAAGAGATTCGGTGGCGTTGGCTGGAGGTCGGATCACATCGACTCCCGGCAACTTGATGAAAGTCGCTGTCACGATGAAAAATATCAACATGATAAATACGACGTCCAGCATTGGCGTCAAATCTATCTGTTGCTCGTCTGATCCTCTATTACGTCTGCTGCTCATAATTTGTTTGACCTCAATTCCGGTCTAATGATCCATAGTCAGGTGATCTTCCAACAACATAGTCTCTTTGTTGGCAATCCGGTTCAGATAGGTATCGGCAAAAACACCAACAATCGCCACAACCATGCCGGACAGAGTCGGGATAGTGGCGCTAAATACACCACCGGCCATCTGCCTTGCATCTCCGCCGCCGGTTATAGCCATAACTTCAAACACCGAAATCATGCCGGTTACGGTGCCCAACAGCCCAAACAGGGGTGCCGAAGCGACCATGCTTTTGACCATCATAAGATTGGTGCGAACTTTATCACTGACTTCGGAAATAAGTTTTTCCCGCACTTTGTGGGCATTCCAGGAAACCCGCTCAGCCCTCGCTTCCCAAGCGGAGGTGGCCTGATTGATATCGGCCCTCAATCCTCCGAACTTGTAATAAAACAGGCGCTCGAGAATCAAGGTCCACATCAGAAAGGCGAGAGTGGTAATCCCGTACTTCAGTACGGGACCACCCATTTCCAGATAGTTTCTGACTGGCTCGAAAAGTTCGTTCATGCTCAGCGCGCCTCAGATTTCTCCGCCACAATACCAGCGGCTTGCTCGTCCAGAATATGGACAATACGCATCGCTCTGCTGTTCAGAAGCGTATGCAGGAGAACCGTCGGAATCGCTACAACAAGACCAAGCACGGTAGTTACAAGCGCTTGTGAAATACCGCCAGCCATACCCTGTACGTCACCGGCTCCGAACAGCGTAATGCCCTGGAACACGACAATCATACCGGTAACCGTAC
>JBFHKI010000293.1:0-2731 GCA_041595415.1 Pseudomonadales bacterium
TGGTGCTTGACGGATATGCTTGATAAAGGCAATGTGCCCGGGCCCAGAGCAGGTTGGCCTGTTGAGTGGACAGCCATTTCTTTGTAATAAAAAACTAGTAAAACTGTAACGGCCTTTTAGTACTCTACGCCCGAATCACCCATCACCAGATAAGAATAAGGATTAACTTTGGCGCTCACCGAACTGTTTACGATTGCCGGTTTTTTACTGGCTGCCTATGCAATCATTGCCAATGATGCTATTCAGACTCTGGGTACCTTTCTGGCGTCTAACCAGCACAGGCCATGGTGGGTTTTGTGGATTTTCGGTGCCACAGTATTGGTTGCGGTAGTAATGTACAGCTGGATTGTCCGCGGAGGTGACCCTGCCTACGGGAGACTGGAAAACTTCCCGGTACCGGATACAGGGGTTACCTGGGTACATGTCTTACCCCCATTAATCATCCTGATCCTGACCCGATTCGGGATTCCGGTTTCTACGACTTTCCTGGTATTGGCAATCTTTAATCCGGGAAATATCGGCAGTATGTTGATGAAATCCGGAGCGGGTTACCTGGTGGCCTTTGTTGTTGCCATTATTGTTTATCGCTTCGTGATTCGTAAAACCACAGAATATTTTGAAGAAACCAAACATGCACCAGTGCCAGCACATTGGATTGTTCTGCAGTGGAGTTCGACGGCTTTTTTATGGAGTCAGTGGCTGATTCAGGATCTGGCCAATATCTTTGTCTATCTACCCAGGAGCATCGATCTGCTCGGGGTATTGCTGGCCATCGGATTTATGGTGGCACTTCTGGGGATAGTCTTCTATCAATTTGGGGGGGCCATTCAGCATATTGTCACCTCCAAAACCGGTACTACCGATATTCGCGCCGCGACCATTATCGACTTTATCTATGCGTTGATTTTGTTGGTATTCAAAGAGTGGAGCAATATGCCTATGAGTACTACATGGGTGTTTTTGGGGCTGTTGGCCGGACGCCAGTTGGCCATTTCCATGCATATGTATCTACCGCCGATGAATGAATCGGCACATCTGGTTTATAAGGATATCCTTAAAGCCGGACTTGGCTTGGTCGTGAGCTTGATCCTGGCCTTTGGGTTGCCGCCTATCTATGACCTGATCCATTAACAGGTATTTTCAGGCAGGCATAAAAAAGGCGCCAATGGCGCCCTTTAATACCTGAAAGAAAATCTTTATTTTTCCAGTAGTTCAATTTTTCCAGGTTTCCCATCCCATTCTTCCGCCTCAGGCAAAGGATCTTTTTTCTGGGTGATATTTGGCCAGACATCGGCCAATTCGGCATTCAGTTCAATAAAGACTTCCTGATCAGCAGGAACTTCATCTTCGGAGTAAATGGCTTCAGCCGGACACTCCGGTTCGCAAAGAGCACAGTCGATACATTCGTCAGGATGAATAACCAGAAAATTGGGGCCCTCGTAGAAACAGTCCACGGGACAGACTTCCACGCAGTCGGTAAATTTACATTTAATACAGTTTTCACCAACAATAAAGGTCATTAATTCATTCTCCGGAAAGCGGCCAAGTCTTTAGGGCGCGCATTATAGCAGCGCTTTGGACGAGTAAAAAACCAAAAAATAGCTCAAATATGTGTCTGTGCCGGGCATTTACAAAATGCTCTGAATAATTGATAAACAAGCTGGTGCTTTAATAATCCTTTACGAAACTGAATTACTTTATGCATATTGGAGGTGTAATTTAGATACCGCATATTGTTCCGGGGGAGAAAATGATCAAGTTCGGTATTCTGGGTGCCATATTCGTTCTGGTTGCCGCTGCGGTAATGGCAACTATCGGCTCCGGTGATGAGAGTGGTGTGGACAGGAGTGATAACTATTCCTACCAGCCTGTAGATATTCTCGCATTGGAACAGCGCTTGTCGACCTTGGAGCAGGCGCTAAATGAGGAGCGTCAGCACCGAATTGAGCTGGAAGCAAGATTGGCCGGGCTCCAGAATGGGGTTGCATCTATCAGCCTGGTGGATAATGGCAATTCCAATCAAAGCGAGGTGTTGGCCGAAGGGGCTGATATTCCGGAGGATCTGCAGAGCCTGCGCGATCAGATTGAAGCAAGGCGTGCCGAAACAAGGGGGAATGCTGAGGAACGTCAATTAGCCAGCCTGATTGAGGCAGGCTTTGATCCCTTCGAGGCTGAGGAAATTATTCGCAAAACTGAAGAAATGCAGATGGATCTATTAAATGCACGGTTTCAGGCCGCTCAAAATGGGGAGTCGCTGAATTTTTCCCAGGCCCAAGCGGCAGCGACGGCTGAGTTGAGAGCCAGTCTGGGAGATAGTGACTACGAGCGCTATCTGGAAGCAACCAATCAATCCACCAGCGTGGCGGTAAGTAATGTGCTGGCCTCTTCACCGGCAGAAGTGGCCGGTATTCAGACCGGCGATGAAATTGTCAGTTACAACGGTGAACGGGTGTTTAACACCGCTGACCTGAACCGGCTGAGTAATTCGGTGGAGTTGTCTGGCAATGTGCTGGTAGAGGTGATTCGCGATGGCCAGCCAGTTAGCCTGTCGTTGCCCTCCGGTCCCCTGGGCATTACCAGTGGTCGCGGTGGTTTTGGCGGGCGGCGATAGAGGTTAGTCCAATAGCGACTTTAACTGGTAGACAAGTTCCAGAGCCTGCTTGGGACTGAGTTCGTCAGGGTTTATATCCTCCAGTTTCAGCAGGGCCGGATGGGTCGCCTGACTAAATAA
>JBFHKI010000294.1:0-2727 GCA_041595415.1 Pseudomonadales bacterium
CGTACATCTGGCCAACCAACTGACCATATGAACACAACCAAGATTCGCATCAGCGTTGCCCCGCAATTTATTGCCGAGCAATCCAATCCGGATGAGGGAAAATATTTTTTTTCCTATACCATCACTCTGGTTAATGCCGATGAACAAGCCTATCAATTACTCAGCCGTCGCTGGCTGATTACCGATGGGGACGGCAACCAGCAGAAAGTGGTCGGCGAAGGCGTCGTCGGCAAGCAACCCGTTATAGGTGCTGGCGAATCCTTCAGCTATACCAGTGGTGTACTCCTGGACTCTCCGGTGGGAACCATGGAGGGTAGCTACACTATGATTAATGACCGCAACGAATCCGTTGAAGCCATCATCGAGCCCTTCCTTTTAGCTTTTCCCGGAGCGGTTAACTGATGAGTATTTACGTCGTTGGTGACCTGCAAGGTTGTTATGACGAACTGCAACTACTGCTGGAAAAAGTGAAGTTTGACCCCGCGGAGGATGTACTCTGGTCCTGCGGAGACATGGTTAATCGCGGGCCAAAATCCCTGAAAACCCTACGATTTTGCAAATCGCTCGGGACCGCCTTTGTCAATGTTCTGGGCAACCACGACCTACACATGCTGGCAGTTGCCCGCGGCCACCGTAAATTACGTTCCGCCGATACGTTCGGGAAAGTGCTGATCGCACCTGACCGGGAAGAGATACTGGACTGGCTTCGCTCCATGCCGCTATTCCACTATGACAGCAATCACAATATCGCCATGGTCCACGCCGGAGTGCCGCCTATCTGGGGACTCAAAAAGTGTCTGACACACTCTGCAGAGATATCCTCGATACTCAACTCAGCACAATGCGACCTGTTTCTCGCGAAAATGTATGGCAATACCCCCAACCTGTGGGATGACGCCTTAAGCGGCCCGGAAAGGTGGCGCTGTATCACCAATTATTTCACCCGCATGCGGTTCTGTGACGCCCAGGGCAAACTGGAATTAACCACCACATCCGGTCCAGGTAATGCCCCCAAGGGGTATGCGCCCTGGTACAGTTTCGAAGGCAAGATTTTCAAGAAGATGCCCGTGCTCTTTGGGCATTGGGCAGCGCTGATGGGAGAAACCGGTAATCCTCGTGCCATTGCTCTGGATACCGGCTGCGCTTGGGGAAGCAAATTGACACTCTGTGAATTGACCGAAAACTTCCCACGCACTTCGGTTAAAGCCCTGTAATTCAGATGCTTTCGGAACCCTGCGACAACTGCGGCATGCTACTCTCACCAGAGGATATCCACTGCCCAAAGTGCGATACGCACCGCTATGCAAAAAATCGCAAGCGCATGCTCAGTGTCGATATTGCCCACAATATGCAAACCCTTGAACAGGCCGAACAGCAATTGGATAACGCCATCCGCCAAGCACGTGAAAAGCAGTTCAGTAAATTACGCGTTATTGTGGGTCGCGGCATCATACAAAAGGAAATACGCTTGTCTCTGGATACCGCGCAATGGCAGCACCGCATTCGGAGTTATCAAACAGAACCGAACAATGAAGGCGCTTATATTCTTCATTTACCGCCCCGCTAAGATGCGCACCTGTCGCTATATTCTTTCATTCAGCTGCCTGATCCTGACATCCCAGCTATTGGCACAGGACACCCCTCTGTCCGGAACTGCAATGGAGAGCTTAGGCAACTATGAGCGCTGTATTCTGTTCAACACACTAAACGCTCCGGATAACAAAACGGTTTCGGCTGTCAGCAGCGAATGTCTTGCTTTTGCTGAAGCACAAACAGAGATTGAAAATGTCACCGATAAAGACCTCGAAACCGAAAATCCGGCCCCTTCAAGCTGGCACGATTTCATCTCGACAGAGCTTGGGCAACCCGGTGCGGTCAGTGCACGCAGCGAACTGGAAGATGTGAGTAAAAACAGCTCATTTATCATTACGCCTCACCGCCCCAATTATCTACTTCCAGTTGCCTTTGCCAACGACAGTGACTTGTCACCCTACGAAGGTCCCGGAGTGGACACGGCTGAGCTGGACCCAACCGAAGCCCAGTTCCAACTCAGTCTGAAATTTCCCTTGATAGACGATTTTCTGGTGGACGATTCCACCATCTGGATGGGCTACACCATCCGCTCGTTCTGGCAGGCTTATAACTCTGATATATCCCGGCCGTTTCGCGAAACAAACCACGAACCTGAAATTTTCTGGAATATTCCCAGCACAGTCTCACTGTTCGGGGTACGCAACGTTGCAAACGAACTGGTATTTAACCATCAGTCAAACGGCCAGTCCGGCAGCCGCTCGCGCAGTTGGAACCGCACCATGCTGGCCAGCTACTGGGAGAAGGGTAATCTGGGTATCATTCTCAAACCCTGGTACCGTATTCCGGAGGGCCTGGCACTGGAGGACCCGGATGAAAACCCCGACATTGAGGACTACTTGGGGAATTTTGAAATGGTCGCCCACTATCAAGTGGCCAATCAAAGCCTGAGTCTGATGCTGCGAAACAATCTAGCTGAGGAAAATTTCGGCGCGGTTGAGCTCAGCTATGTATTCCCATGGCTGGCCAAGGTGGACGGCACAATCAAATACTTCAATGGTTATGGAGAAAGCCTTGTCGACTACAACCGCCGCACGGAAAGAATTTCCATCGGTATACAGATCACCGACTGGTTTTAAATTTCCCCACCACCAGCTAGACAGAAAGTCGCAGCTGGGACAATATCACTCGTCTCCA
>JBFHKI010000295.1:0-2718 GCA_041595415.1 Pseudomonadales bacterium
AAGCTCGAAGGTATGACTCATATTGCCGGAGCGCCATCCGAAGAGCGCCGCATGCAGCTGTTCAGCACCTGTACTTTCAAACCGGTCAAAGGGCCTGCTGAGATTTGGGAAGCGGCCAAGTTTGATGTGGTAAAAGCTGCGCTGGAAGATTTTGCTGAAGCATCTGCTGGCGGAAAACCTTATCTGATTACACCAGAAGAAATAGTACACGGCTCGGCTGTGACTGAAGCCATCGTCAAGTCGGCTGAAGCACACCAGGTAGTAAAAGTTTAATTAACGAATTCCGGCGAACTGGAACTAGGAGAAAAAGAGAATGACAGAATTTAGACGCGGCACGCAGGGTATGATGCAGGTCGATTACGAGCAGCGCATCAACATGGACCGTATGCGGGAGTATCGAACCAGCCGAATTAAAAAATATATGGATGTGTTCGAAGTCGATTGCCTGCTTTTGTTTGATGTAAATAACAAGCGCTACTCAACTTCTACCGCGGTTTGTTCACCAGAAATCGATAATATGGGCCGTTACGCGATTATTCCTCGCAACGGACCAGCGCATATCTTTGGTTTTGGTTCAGAGGTTGCTGCCGAGAAACTGAATAGCCCATGGGTTGCCGATTACACCTTCCCTGCGCACGGCACTATGTACGGTGCTCTGCCTAAAGAATGGGAACCCACCAAAGGTTTTATCAAAGATCTGGACATGGTTCTGGACAACTTTGGTCTGGATAAAAGCAAAATCCGCATTGGTGTAGATGTTATTGAAGCGCAAACCATGTTGGCGCTGCAGTCCAATGGCTACACATTGGTAGATGGCATGGAAGTTATGCAGTACGCCCGTTCGGTTAAAAACCAGGACGAGATTGCGTTGCTGAAGCACGCCTGCGCCATTGTTGATGCGGCCTTCCACAGAATTGCTATGGAAATTCGACCAGGTGCAAAAGAGAACGACTTGCAAGCGGTTGCTTCACATGAAATGCATCGCTTGGGTGCCCAGTGGGTTCATAACGTACAGGTGACTTCTGGTAACCGTACGAACCCACATCCTCACTTGAGTTCAGACCGTCTGTTGCAGCCAGGTGACGTTATCTTTATGGACGTTGTTTGTCTGTACAACGGTTATCACACCTGTGTATATCGCTGTTTCACCGTAGGTGAGCCTAATCAGAATCAAATTGACTGTATGAATCGCTGTTACGAGATTCAGATGGGCGGTATTGATGCGGTTAAGCCGGGTGTTTCAACGGCGGACGTTGTTACTCGCTGGCCGGATTACCGTGAGATGGGTGCGCTAAACGAGCACGAAATCTTCGGTCTTCAGTATGGTCATGGTGTTGGTGTAGGCCTGTGGGAATTCCCCATTCTGTCGCGTGCATACAGCATTGAGAATCCTGTTGAATTGGTGCCAGGCATGTGTATTGCTCTGGAAACCTATGCGGGTTCTGAAGATGGCAACGACGGTATTCGTCTCGAAGATATGTTGGTTGTTACTGACAGCGGAATCGAGGTTATTACCAAGTTCCCCAATGATAAGATCATGGCTTGCGGTATGCCTTACGCAAATTACTAAGATCTGAACTAAAAAAACCCTCGCTATGCGAGGGTTTTTTTGACTCAGAAAAAACGAAATAGGGGCTATGCAACCTCGGCGCCATACATGAGTCGTCATAGAAGCCCTGTTCAAAAATGTCGAAATTATTGCTATTTTTATTAAAATAGCGATAATGCCTCAAGAAATATAAATAGACGGCCTTACATTGTGTGGGGCCATTTCTCAACGGATAACACTGCTATGGCAACAGCAAAGAATGCCGGTTCTACTGGCAAATACCCTCTCGAAAAGGCGCAAAAACTCGAACTTTATCGTTTGATGTCAGAGTGTCGAGGTCTTCAGCAGCGTGCTTATGACCTTTTTATGCAGAACCTGGTGAAAGGTACTACTCACTTGGGTCAAGGCCAAGAAGCTATCGCCGCTGCATTCGGTTTTGCAATGCGTGAAGACGACTATACTTTCAATACTTATCGCGGACACAACCATAACTATGTTCGTGGTGTTTCCATGACGGCTATTTTGGGTGAGTTGATGGGCCGTGATATCGGCCAGCTTCGCGGTAAGGGCGGATCCATGCATATTACCGATACCACCAAAGGCGCGATGGGCTCATACGCAATTATCGGTGCTCACATGCCTATTGCGGCAGGTGCTGCCTGGTCCGCACAGTATCGCGGTACCGAGCAAGTTGCTTGTTGCTTCTTTGGTGACGGTACAACCAATATCGGTACCTTTCACGAAGCTCTTAACTTCGCCAAAATTTGGGAGCTCCCCGTCGTTTATATCTGTGAAAACAACCAATATATGGAGTACACCGCTATTGGTGATGTGACCGCTGTTGAGCATCCCGCTGCGGATCGCGCCTCTGCATACGGTCTCGAACCGGTTCTGGTTGACGGTAACGATGTTGAAGTGATGTACGAAACCGCTATGGCGGCTATGGAAAAAGCCCGTAAAGGCGGTGGTCCGACTTTGATTGAGGCCCTGACCTATCGGCACCACGGACATTCTCGAGCTGATCCAGGTAAATACCGTCCCGATGAAGAAGTAAAAGAGTGGAAAGAAAATCGTGATCCGCTACACAGCTATCGGGCCAAGTTGCTTGCAGAAGGCATTGAAGAAGCCGAGCTGGCAAAGATTGATGCTAATACAGAAGCGATGGTCGA
>JBFHKI010000296.1:0-2715 GCA_041595415.1 Pseudomonadales bacterium
CTATTTTCCGCCTCCAATGCCTGCTGACTCTTGCCCAAATACCAGATAGTGCCGTAATAGGCTGCCACCGGCAGCGCAAGCGCAAATAACAACAGTGCGATACGACGGTACCAGCGATGCCAAAGGTTTACTCGAACAACATAGACCCGCTCGCTGTGAATTCTGTGACCTTTGGGTCGCTTGGCCATTTTTGTTGCTGTATTAGCCAGGAAACAGGGCTGGAGCGGTCAAGCCCGCAGTTTCACTCAGACCAAACATCAGGTTCATGCATTGGATTGCCTGACCGGAAGCGCCCTTGGTCAGGTTGTCCTCCGCTGCCAGCACCACTACCCGATTGCCTCTCACGTGCACCGCGAGTTGGCAATGGTTGGTTCCCTTAACGTAACGGGTTTGTGGTTGCGAGCCACTCGGCAACACATCCACAAAGGGTTCGTTGGCATAGCGTTTTTCAAACAGCGCCTGGATATCCCGAGAGTCATCGCGCAAATCCGCGACCACAGTAGAGTGTATGCCGCGAATCATCGGTACCAAATGCGGTAAAAACAGTACTTCGGCGGGATGGTCGGAAGCTGGCTGAACATCGCGCAGCCCCTGAACTATTTCGGGTTCGTGGCGATGCCCGGCTGTGGCATAGGCCTGAAAATTTTCCGAGGCTTCTGTCAACAAATACGGAATCTTGGCACTTCGACCGGCACCGCTAACCCCCGACCCAGAATAAGCGACGATACTTTTGGGGTCGATACAGGAGTTTTCCAGAAGTGGGATCATGGCGAGCTGCACACTGGTGGGGTAACAGCCCGGACAGGCCACCAGACGCGCTTTGGCTATAGCCTCTCTATTGACCTCCGGCAGTCCGTAAACCGCCTCGCCAATAAATTCTGGCGACTGGTGCGGCTGACCATACCAGTGTTCCCAGAGTTTCTGGTCACGGATTCGAAAATCGGCAGACAGATCAATCACCTTAATATTTTGACTTGCAATGTCTTTCATCATGCTTTGCGCCACACCGTGCGGTGTCGCAAAAAAAACCACGTCCGGCCGGCTGTTCGCCAGATCAGCGGGATCGGAAAAACACAGATCGGTAAAACCGAGTAAATTGGGAAACATGCCGGAAAGCGGCTTGCCGGCTTCGGAACGCGAGCTTACCGCAACAATCTCGGCGTCTGGATGGGCCAAGAGCAACCGCAACAGCTCCGCTCCGGTATAACCGCTTCCACCAATAATTGCCGCTCTAATCACTCGAAGTTACCTTTGGGATTGTCTGTACAGCTCCGCATTATCCATTAACCGGCACGGTCTGACTATTGGCGCCCCACAATTGCTAGAATGGCGCTCCTTCAAACTCACTCAGGAAATTTCCCGTGGATGGCATTCCCTTTCTGGCATCGATTTATCTCTGGCTAAAAGCCCTGCATTTGATTTCAGTGGTTTCCTGGTTTGCCGCGCTCTTCTATCTACCCCGGCTTTTTGTCTATCACAGCATGGCAGAAGATCAGATTGGCAAGGAACGCTTCCAGCTTATGGAGCGCAAACTCTACAAAGGCATCGCCAATCCGGCCATGATGGCGACGATTCTTTTTGGCACGCTTATGGTTATGGGCATTCCCGCCATCGCCGCCGGTGGCTGGTTCGGAGCCAAAATGTTACTTGTAATCGCCCTGGTGCTGTATCACATCCTGTGCAAGGCACACATGATCAAACTGGCGGAGGGTGAAAATACCAAAACCCACGTCTACTTCCGCTGGTTCAATGAAGTCCCGGCCGTAATTTTGGTACTGATCGCCATACTGGCCATTGTAAAACCCTTCTAAAAGGTCCTCGACATGTCACTTTCCGAACAGCTTTTTCAGGAAGCGCAACAATATATCCCCGGCGGGGTCAATTCGCCGGTCAGGGCATTCCGGGCCGTTGGCGGCACGCCGGTTTTCTTTGAAAAGGCCAAAGGCGCCTATCTGTACGATGTCGATGGCAAGCGATATGTCGACTACGTATTGTCCTGGGGGCCCATGATTCTCGGTCATACCCATCCCGAGGTGATCGCCGCCGTTGCCGAAAAAATACAATCCGGACTAAGCTTTGGCGCACCCACTGCCATCGAGTCGGAACTGGCCAGGGAAGTGTGCAAACTGGTGCCCAGCATTGAGCTGGTGCGCATGGTGAATTCCGGAACCGAAGCTACCATGAGCACCATCCGTTTGGCGCGCGGCTATACCGGTCGAAACAAAATCGTGAAGTTTGAAGGCTGCTATCACGGCCACTCCGACAGCTTGCTGGTAAAGGCCGGGTCAGGGGCACTGACTTTCGGAACACCCAGTTCACCCGGTGTTCCCGCCAGCACGGTGGAACATACCATCAACCTGCCCTACAACGATATCGAAGCCATCTCCGACTACTTCGCCAAATCTGGCGATCAGGTCGCCTGCGTGATTGTCGAGCCGGTCGCGGGCAATATGAATCTGGTCGCTCCGATTGAAGGTTTTCTGGAAAAGCTGCGCGAACTTTGCACAGCCTATGGCGCGGTGCTGATATTTGACGAGGTCATGACCGGCTTTCGGGTAAGCCTGGGTGGAGCGCAGCAATATTTCAACATCGTTCCCGACCTTACCTGTCTCGGCAAAGTCGTGGGTGGCGGTATGCCAGTTGGCGCCTTTGGTGGCAAACGCGAAATTATGGAAAAAATTTCCCCGCTGGGGCCGGTCTACCAGGCCGGAACCC
>JBFHKI010000297.1:0-2712 GCA_041595415.1 Pseudomonadales bacterium
CAAGGCCAAAAGCGCAGGCCCCAGGGGAATCATGGTTGCCACCAACCCCAGCATTGGCGCGGTACGGGAGGTAACTCGCAAGGGTTCCAGCAGATGCATAATTTGAAGCTCCAACTGCTCACTGTCACAACCGTGCTCAGCATGATATTGACGGAGCAGGCAGGGAGCTTTCTTCCGGTAGCGCTGCCAAGCCTCCAGAGCAAAGCCGCCAAGGGAGTAAAAGGCGTAAACAAATAACGCCAGAATAATGAACAGAACCGGCATCAAAAACAGCCGGCCGAGTTCGTACATTATGGTTTCAAGTGCAGTCATTAAGTGATCTCCTAAACTTTTATTGATGCGCTGGCACGGCGCTGTTGGCGCCATGCCCCTGCGGCAAATATCAGAAAAATTGCGCAGACAAATATCAGGTATTGCCAATCTGCAACACCGCTTGGTGCAGCCTCTGGTGTCATAATTTGGCCACGAATAATTTCCGCTCCCGCTGCCGGGGAAGCGCCATTGGGGTTAGAGCCGTTCAAACCAAAACCGGCCAAAGTCTGGCTGACAAACTGTTGGCGCTTCTCACTTGGGTCGCCCTCTCCGTGTTTTTCCGACCATTCACGATATTGCTCCAACAGGGCTTTGGTAGTTTCTTCACTGGCCTGCCAATGCCCGGTACGAACGGCATCCAGCATGCGCTCCAGAATACGGGTAAGGGATTGCGGATTGTGCTGCTCATACCAATCTTCCAGCCCCAGCTCGTAGCTATCCTGCGCGTAAATTTCGAAAAAGCTCTGCCATTGATCATCCCTGACCATATCCGGGGCCAGTGCCTGCCAACCCCACAGGTTTTCAATGGTTGCCTGCAAAGTGGTTGTACCGGAGTAACCTTCATCTACCATGCTTTGCAGCCAGCGCGGATGTTGATAGCGGGTGCGAATCTCCCGAGCCATAAACCGATCGGCAACTTCCATACTGCCCTGGTTCGGGTCGCGCAGATTACTGATATACAGATCCGGGCGCTGACCACCAGCTACCTTTATCGCCTGGGACAGGCCGCCCAGATACTGGAAGGGGTCATCCGAAGAGAGCAAACCAAACAGATTCGAGCTGCGCGCAAAAACGGTCGCTTCCACGCCGGCCAGTTGGTGCTCAAACAGGTTGAATTCCGGCAGGCTTTCTCCCCAGTACTCCGGGTCCGGCCCGTAGGCATATTGGGAACGCTCCAGAAATACCCTTCCCAGATATTCGTCGTCGAGCTGATCACCCTCGGACCAGCTGTCCACATCGGCCACGGCATCATCCATCCCCAGACCGTATTCGTTTGGAGGAACAGAAAAAGCGCGAGTGCGACTCAAGCGACGGACAGCTGCATCGTCTAACCCGGACTGACGTAACTGCTGCTCCAGATCGAGGGTAAATGCACGTACCGGATTGCCCTCTTCTTCCTGTTCGGCCGCCAGCTCCACCGCCTTGGCCAACAATTCCAGGGTTTGGGCGAAGGCATCCCGATAAAGCCCACTGGTCTGCAACACCACATCGATACGCGGGCGACCCAACTCTTCGCTGGGAATAAGCTCCACATCTTGCAGACGTCCACGGCTATTCCAAACCGGACGCACACCAAGCGCCGACAACACCTGACTTTCAACAACACCGTAATGACGCATCACTTCCATTGACCAAAGCGTAAAAGCCAGGCGTTTTGGCGGCTGTCCGTGTTGTTCTATATGTTGCTCGATCAGATTATCGAGCAGCTGCTGACCGGTCTCATAAGCCGCCGAGGTGGGAACACGCGAAGGGTCAAAACCGTACAGATTTCGGCCTGTCGGCAGAGAGTCCGGATTGCGCAGAGGGTCTCCGCCAACCGATGGAGGGATATACCCGCCATCCAGCGCCTTGAGCAGCGAGCCGGTTTCCTGTTCGGCACGCAAGGCCGACAGATACTCCTTGCCTGTCGCCAACAGCAGCTGCAACTCCTCAGACAAATCCGACACAGTCTCTCCTTCGAGCAGATGCTTTTGCAAGAGCTGATAAGGTGCAGATTCGACAACCGCAGTCTGGTAGTCACCAACAAAGACCTCTTCCAGGCCATCCGCTGAATCAGAGGTCAAGGCATACAGATCATCGCCCAACATCTGCATAACCGTGGACAGCATATGCTCTTGCGCAGCTGATTGTCCCAAGGTGTGCAGTCCGATGGGTTCACTCTGTTGAGCCATCGCGTGGATATAGAGATGCAGATCCTGCAAGTAATCATCGAAGTTTTCCTCCGTGGGGGGCTGCTCGTAACCGAGATCAGCCATCAGAGATAAAGCCTCTGCCTCGGCGACAATTTGCTGCTGCACCTTATCCCGCGCCAGACCGTCTTCCATGGACATCCACTCATGGGTCAGATCGTGCAAATCTACCAGCTCGTGATAGAGCGCAGCCGGTGCAAATGGAGGGGTTTGGTGGGAAATAATAGTGGCCCTTAAACGCCTCTTGGCCAGAGTTGACTCGGCCAGATTATCGACAATATAGGGGTAAATATTCGGCAGATCGCCAATAACAACATGGGGTGCATCATCGTATGCCAGCCCCCGGGTTTTACCCGGACCGAATTCCGCTGAACCATGAGTACCAAAATGGATCACGGCATTTGCCTGATAGCTGCTGTGCAGCCAGGCGTAACTGGCCAGATAGTCGTGACTGAAAGGCAAACTGGTATCGTGGTAGGAGGCAGCGTCC
>JBFHKI010000298.1:0-2711 GCA_041595415.1 Pseudomonadales bacterium
AGCCAAAAGGTTGTTTGTTTGTTTGTACCTGCAAAACATAGTTGGCTCTGCCCATGAGACCGCCAATCAGGAGCCATATCCAGGAGCTTATTGAGGAATTGACAATCTGGTCCACCATGACCAGTGCGACAATCAGAGCATAAAACGTGAGAGATCGCCCCCCTTCAGATTTTTTCAATTTCCGTCCCGCTTTTATGGCGCGAAGAACCCCAGCAGTAGGCAAGCCAAATTGGCTTATAAAGCCAACCAGTCCAACAGTTCCTAATGTCAGAATCCAGTAACCATCAGTTACAACTCCGACAAAAGGTCTGTTTCTTCCCCACAGTCCCCATCCAAATAAAAGCTTCTCTTTGGCGTGATCAAGCAATAGCTCCTCATTGGTAAATCGGAACTGCAGAGATTCGGCTCTTAGTTCGCTGACTTTGCTAGCCATGTCTACGAGCTGCTCGTGAGGAAAAACTTTTAACAAGGAGGATAGTGGGTAGGTTATCACTACGCCGATAATGGTAAAGGCGGCTAATCGGGTGATTGTGAGAGGTGCAAGTGCCACAGTTAGAAAAAAGACGATGCAATAAAAAATCGAACCAACAGATTTACATAGAATCATTACCGCCAAGAAATACAAGACGGCAAAAATACCAAATTTTCTGGTTTTTTTACTGTCGCCAAAAAAACCTTGTTGATCTTTCCACAAAGCAATTGCCGCCATAGTGGCAGTGGCCAAAAAGACCGCAACCACTAATCCGTGTTGCATAAAAATAACCGGGCGGAAACCGCCAAAGCGTATCTGCTGACGCCATTCGTGAGGGAAAAAACCATAGACATTGCTGTGTAACTGCGGACTCATGCGAACTTCGAAAAGTGCAGGTAGAGAGTAGATCAAACCGGCGACTACAAACCATTTCAAAACTACGAGCATGTCCTGGTGTGTTCTGACTAAATGTAAACCCAGAAAGAAGGGTATCAATCCAATATAGGAAAGCATGATAAAAGCCCCTGCATCGTAGTAAGACATTGCAGAGTAGTGACGATATGGCTCCAAATTGTTTAGCGTTGTTGCCAAGGGGGTGAGCAGGAGAATAATAATCATCCAGCGTTCTGATCCGCCTTTGGGTATCAGAGGAACGCGGATATTTGATATTTTGTAGCAGCAGGCGAGGGCCGTAAGTGCTGCAACAGACTGTTTGTCGAGGGTGGGAAGAACTGGCGGGTTGAAGAAAGTTTCTTCCGGTAGAAACATATAACCGCCTACAACTGTCCAGAGAGTGGCCTTCAGTGCGGTCAAACGTTTAAAAAGAAGAATTGAGATTACCGGCCAGATAATCAACATCAGGTAGGCAAAAGCGTTTGGCATGGCTGTGTCTGGCAGGCACCCTTGATGGTAGGCTGAATCTAAGGATTTTTCATATTTTACCCTTTTGTCCGAGCCTGTGCCCTTGATTCCAGTCTCTGAGGTTAGATTAGAGAGGGCATTTTGTTATATTTTTGACTGAAACCCGCGCTACGTCACACTTTGGGCAGTTGTTTGCCCATTTTATTGCTATAAACTGGTTCTAGAGCTGCAATAAGGTTCTAGTTGCCTGATTTTTTTCAGGTTTTGGGTTGGGTAAGCTGTAACATTTCTGTCTGTTAGCAGCGGTAGATTTACCAACATGAATACAGTTCGGGAATTATCTGCTTGACGACCGTTAGTATCTTCCCACAAAGCCAACACCGGAAAGAGGCTTTCATGAAAAGGTTTATCGTTGTTTTATCCATTCTTTTGGCGAGTTGTGCATCCCTTTCAGGTTGTGGTGGGGGTGGCGGTTCCTCAAGCGACGATGGAGATGGCCTCACTTCGAGTTGTACTGTTGTTTCAAGCTGTAGCAGCAGTTCTCCAACTTACGATGTTGAAACAACCTTTGTTAAAGGTTTGGTTACTGGAGGCAGCTGTGAACTATTCGAAGTGGACTCGAGCGGAACAGCAGCTGTTATTGCAATGGCGACGGGGACTACTGCGAATGGCTTGGTGGACTTTGGTGAGGTCGCATATGAGGGCACGGCGCTTATAGCCTGTGAAGGTGGTACCTATACGGACGAGGCAACCGGAAACACTTTATCGGCACCATTGATGCGTGCGGTTGTTAGCGTTGATGCCGATAGCAGTTTTATTGTTTCGCCTTTGACTGAATTGGCGGTGCAGTTGGCCGAAAACACCGGGGATCTCGGCGACGCCGAAACTCTCTTTAATGCTACCGTAGCTTCTGCTCTGGGAATCTCCGGTGATATTACCAGCCTGCAACCCACTGATTTGAATACTACCTCTGTGGCTGATGATGCGGCGGGTCGATATGGCACAGTGCTGGCTCTCATCTCCCAACTGGATGCAAACGATAATTCCAGTGATTTGTCAGAGCTACTTGAAGATCTGGCGGAGGATCTTTCCGATGCCGAATTGTCGGAAAGCGTGCTACAGGATTTGGGTAACGCTATTTTTGACCTGGACTCTTCTGCAGTGGGATCCGCCATAAATGATGATGTTCTTGAAGCGTTAGTATCGGATCTTGATCTTCCTGATAACCTGAAGCCTACGATCGACCTGCTGGTTTCTAACCCCTTGCTGGTGCCCTTTGGTGACACTAGCCTATTTGACCCTGATAACCTCGTTGATGTGGTTACCTATGGTGATGCTGAGGATGATAAATATGCAAACGGCATTGAGCTGAATACCC
>JBFHKI010000299.1:0-2707 GCA_041595415.1 Pseudomonadales bacterium
ACCCAGGGTGGTTACTACGGCATGCCTAGACCATTGGCAAAAGAAAGGGCTGAGAAATACCTGAAAAAGCTCGGCTTGTGGGAAAAAAGGGATCAATCTTCACGCACCCTCTCAGGAGGTATGAAGCGGCGCTTGATGATTGCTCGAGCTCTTGTTCATGAACCGAAGTTATTGATATTGGACGAACCTACTGCAGGTGTGGATATCGAATTGCGGAGATCCATGTGGCAGTTTTTACAGGAAATAAATGCCGCCGGAACCACTATTATTCTGACCACGCATTACCTGGAAGAAGCCGAATCTCTGTGCCGCAATGTTGCCATTATCGACAAGGGCGAGATTATTCGTAACTCATCCATAAAAAACCTCTTGCGAGAGCTTAACAAAGAGACTTTTGTTATTGATTTTGAAGAGGAATTTGAGTCATCTCCGGTTCTCCCCGGTTATGAAACCCGGCTGGCAGATAACACTAGTCTTGAGGTGATAGTGGAAAAGGGCAAGCCTTTGAATAATCTATTCAGGCTTTTGGATGATCAAGGGTTGCGGGTTTGCAGTATGCGCAATAAATCCAACCGGCTGGAGGAAATGTTTGTCTCCATGCTAGATAAAAATAAACCTGGTGGAAGCACGGAAGGGGAGCAGGCCGCATGAGCCCCTACGAGCAGTATATTGCTTTCACAACTATGGCTATCCGCGAGGCGCGGCGATTTTTACGAATATGGACACAAACCCTGTTGCCGCCTGTAGTTACCATGGTGCTATATTTTGTTATTTTTGGTTCTCTGATCGGCAGTCGTATCGGTCAGATGGAAGGGTTTAACTACGCTGATTTTGTTGCTCCGGGCCTGATAATGATGGCTGTTATAACCAACTCCTATTCCAATGTGGTTTCGTCCTTTTTCGGGCACAAGTTTCAGCGTCATATCGAGGAAATTCTGGTTTCGCCCACGCCCAATTACGTTATTTTGGCGGGCTTTGTTTCAGGTGGCATGGCTCGTGGTCTCTTGGTCGGTCTTTTTGTGACTATTACCTCGATCTTCTTCACCGACTTCCAGATTCAGCACCCCCTGGTTGTAATCATCACCATTTTGCTGACATCGGCACTGTTTTCTGTGGCCGGGTTAATCAATGCAGTTTTTGCCAAAACCTTTGATGATATTTCTATCGTACCAACCTTTGTACTTACCCCTCTGACTTATCTGGGTGGTGTTTTTTATTCTATTAGCCTTTTATCGGAGTTTTGGCAGAACCTCAGCAAAGCAAACCCCATACTCTATATGGTGAATGCTTTTCGTTACGGCTTTCTCGGTGTATCTGATATTAATGTTCAGGCCGCCCTTGTCATGATTTTTTTCTTTACCTGTATTTTGGTCGGTATTGCACTGCGCCTGCTGAAAACCGGTAAGAACCTGCGAGCATAGGGTGTAAGTTGCAAATTCCACTTGGTAAATCGGTATCTCAGCCTGAAAGCTATCAGCCCGACATTCTGGCGGCTATTCCGCGCAGCCTTGGGCGCGATAAGTCTGCAATAGATGCCGAAAGTTTTACCGGACTTGATCGCTGGACCGCCTATGAATTTGTCTGGCTGGATCGAGAGGGGAGAGTGCAGGTTGGTATTCTTGATATTGAAATAGCTGCTGACTCCCGGAATCTGGTCGAGTCAAAATCACTAAAACTCTATTTGAACAGCTGTTATTTCTCAGCTTTTGAGCATGTGGATGCGCTTGAAAACGAATTAACCCGATGCCTTGCAAACTGTGTACAGGGGCAGGTTGTGATTAGCTTTGTTGCGGTAGAGCAGGCAGCGGCTTGCTTTTCTGTTGTCGAAGCCCCGGGAGAATGCATAGACGATGCGGAAGTTTTAACGGATAAGCGGCTCTTTACCCAGGCTGGCACCAAGGTCCATGAGAAGCTTTACAGTCATACATTTCGCAGTCTCTGTCCGGTAACTGCGCAACCGGATTGGGCAACCATTTTGATCGAATATCAAGGTCAGCCTCTTTCAAGACCCGCTTTATTGGCCTATCTGCGCAGTTACGCTAACCACGAAGGCTTCCACGAAAACTGTGTTGAATCGATTTATCGAGACATTTTGTCTTTGCAAGGCATTGATGATGTGGCGGTCTGCGCCAAGTTTCTGCGACGAGGTGGTATCGATATATGCCCCTTCAGGACCTCAAAAGAGTCCTTTAGCGAGCCCAGCGGGCGTTTGATACGTCAATAAAGCTATTTTCGGCGTTGTACCATCATTTTGGCTGTTTCCAGGGTCTCCAGTACTTTTTTCCTGTCAAGTTTCGAGATGGCGTCGGTATCAATATTCAGGGAAAATCCCGCTGAAGAATAGCTGAGGTAGTCCTCGGCGTTACCCAGATCAGCTCGACTTCCCAACGCAGTAAAGACCGGCAAAGGCTCAGTAAACCCCTTGACCCGAATATCGCCGCGGCTCTTGCAAACAAATTTGTCCTGAACCAGTAAAAAAGTACTGCTGGAGATCAACACTTCTCCAGGAGTACAGGCTGTTTCCAAACGACTGGCGAGGTTTACCTCCGTTCCTACCGCGGTATAGTTCATACGGTCGTTGGAACCAAAATTTCCCACTGTACAAAACCCGGTATTGATTCCCATACGCACCTGCAGATTGCGATCAATACCTTCCTGACGCCATTGAATCTGTAAAAGGTTCATACGGCGTTGCATATCCAGGGCC
>JBFHKI010000300.1:0-2703 GCA_041595415.1 Pseudomonadales bacterium
GCCAACTTCCGCTTCAAGTACGCTTTTGTCCCAGGAGCCCGTGGTATAGGAAATTTCACCTGTGGGTTCGCTCAGGTATTGTCCGGTTTCAGCGCGAGCTGATTTGGGTACAAAGTTCAGATATCCGCCGATTTTGGCAGGGCCATAAATGGGTGAAGCTGGTCCGCGGACAATATCAATACGATCTGCTGCACCAATGGCGGTAGGGTAGTTCCCCGGGTTGTCCAGACGACGTACGCCGCGGAAGTAGGTTTCACCTGGTGTTCCCCTTACGTCCAGGGAACCGGCTACACCAAAAAAGGACTGGGTAAATGCGCCGGGGGAGACCATGACCAGATCTTCGATTTCGGTGAGGCCGTAGCGATCCATCAGCTCGATGCTGATTGAAGTTGCTGAACGCGGTGTCTCAAGCAGTGTTTTACCAAAGCCGAATACCGAGTCAACTGGCTCAGTTGGCAGAATACTGAGATCGTCGGATACCTCGGATTCCGCGGTGAAGGTTTCCAGTTCGACTACATCGTCGTCCTGAGCTATCAGTGGCTGGCTCATTAGTAATAAAGCCGTAGACCCAGCCGCAAGTACTGCGGTCAGGCCTGATTTTTTATGTGTTTCAGTTTTGACCCTAATCATTTGTTATGACTCCTAGCTGTTATGCATTGAATAACAGAAGGTGATCTGCAATTGTCGTGCCAATAGCTGTCTATTTGGTCAGCTTTGGCAAATGCACAAAGCGAGTAGTGAAATATCCAACAAAAACATATAAGAAAAGAGGTTTTGGGATGGATTTAGATTTTTTTGCACTCGTATGGAGCGTTTTTTTTCACAAGTTCTGACCTGTTGGTCAAATATTTGTTCGAAGCTGGTGCAGTAGAAGTTTGCGCCCTTAATGAGTGCGGGCAAGTAAAACTCAGGAAATTTATTTTTGGTTTGATTTCTGTTGCGGACCCCTTTACTGAGGGCGCGAATTCTGTGCGTCTGGGCGATTTATTGTTTCGTTTTGCACAGATCGGTTTGCTGAATTGGCACGATTTCGCGTTGCAGAAAATTCATCCAGAACCTAGACTAGCGGCTCCTGTGTGAGGTGCCTGAAGAAGACATTGCCTAATGTCTTTGGTCAGGTTAAACGGGAACTGTGGTGAACCTGTATCGGCATTCAGGTAGATACAAACTAATCCACGGCTGCCCCCGCAACGGTGATCTTTTTCTTGGTAGACCTTCGTTTTTTGAAGGTCCGTGCGCCATAAAGTGCAATGCGCTTTTGGCAAAAGTAAAAGTAAGCCCGATACCGGCCCTGTACAGCGTATGAGTTTTCACCCGTTGGAAATTCACCAAGACGAAGCGGAGGGCTTTGTCGTGGGCTGTCATCTGTTTTTTGATTTCCCCCAACACCCTTCTCTCAGTCGCGACTTTTTAACTTACGCAATTGAGGAATTACCTTTGAAAAAAAATCTATTGTTACCACTGATCTTTGGGGCCGGTGCCTGTATTCAGGCACAGGTTGTTTTGGCTGAAGAGTCGATAGACAGCTTCAATCAAATGGAAGAAGTGAGTGAAATAACAGTAACTTCCAGCCGGATAGAAATGCCATTGCGCCAGGTGGCGACGGCGATTTCCGTTATAGACCGTGATGAGCTTGATCTCAATAGCTATAGCTCTTTGGCTACCGTATTGCGCGGTGAGCCCGGAATTGGTGTCAGCAGTAACGGCGGCCCGGGACAGAACACAACACTACGGATTCGGGGCGAAGAGGGTTACCGTACTCTGTTGCTGATCGATGGCGTGGATGTGTCCGACGCTTCGTCCACCCAGAAGGGGCCTCTGTTCCAGAACTTTTCTGCCAGTTATGACATAGAGCGGATTGAGGTTTTACGTGGCCCGCAGGGCTTTATGTACGGTGCCGATGCCGGTGGGGTGGTGAACGTTATCACCCGTGGTGCCGAGCAGGGGTTGGGCGGTCAACTCCATGCGGAGACCGGCGGTCTGGGTACTGATAATTTTGGGGCTAACCTTTATGCGGGGACTGATCGGGCTGATCTGAGTCTGGCATTTTCCCGGTTTGATACCGAAGGATTTAATGTCCAGAGTGCTGATACGTTGTTGGCTGACCGGGACGGATCAAGCAATCAAACCCTGCACCTGAAAGGACAGTATGAGATTCAGGAAAACCTCAAAGCGGGTTTGGTGTATCGCAATACTGAGCTCGACTATGACTATGACGGTTGTTTCGACAGCCTTACTTTTAGCACTGTGCATCAATGCGTCGGTGCGAATCAGCAGGAAAACCTGCGACTGACGCTGGACTACAAACAAGGCAAGTTCGGGCATAGCTTTTCGGTATCAAAGGCGGATGTTGAACGACAGAATTTCAGCCTGGACCAACTGAGTTTTTCGGCGCAGAGTGAATCCACCCAGACAGAATATCTTGGCTCCTACAGCCTGTCGGATGAAGATATGCTGATCTACGGACTCGATTATGAAGATGACGAGATGAGCAATAATTACGGAGCGCTGGGCGATCGGGACCAGTTGGGAGCTTTTGCTGAATATCAAAGTCGTCTTGGTGAAGCCTTTTATTTCACAGCCGGACTTCGGCGAGATGACAATTCCGATTTTGGTCAACATGCCAGTGGTCGGGTTTCTGGTGCTTACCTGATTGATCTGGCCGATCAGTCCAGTCTCAAGCTCCGGGCTACATTCGGCACC
>JBFHKI010000301.1:0-2699 GCA_041595415.1 Pseudomonadales bacterium
CCAAAAGACGGGCACTGCCCTGCTGGACCAACAACCTCTTATTTGATCAAAATCTTGATACCGGTATGCAGAATCTGTCTAAATTACGACTTGGAGACACTTCTTAAATAATAAAAAGGGAACACAAAAAAATGAAAACCAAAATACTTGTTAGCAGTATAGCGCTTGCCTCAACTTTCGCAGCCGCTGAAAATTACCAAATAGACGCTGTTGCAGGATTCGCAGCCTCGGACAACTCTGATGCTTTTTTCGTCGGTGGCAGATACCACTTTAACGGTTACAACACCAACGGGCACCCGCGAGCCGAAGCGGCTTTCCTGGAAAAATCCAGTAATTTGAGGGCATCTTATACTGATGCAGAGGGTGTTGACGTCACAACAATTAATGCCGAGATCTATCTTGAAAACAGTTTTTACCTAGCGCCTATGTACGCTAAAGCTGATGCTGCGGGCAACGATAGGGACAGTGTCGCTGCCGCTCTTGGCTGGCTGCCTACTGAAGGCATGTTGCTCACAACTCTGGTGCCTGAAGGCGGTTATGACCTCAATCTGCAAATGAAATACGTTACTGAATTGGGTGGTAATAACTTCAACTTTGAAGCCGGTTATGCCGAGGGTGGAGACAATCGCTCCGATACCACTTCAGTCGCAGCAGATTACTACCTGGACAGAACTTTTAGTGTGGGTATCGGCATGGCGAATTACGATTCGGATACCGATTGGGTATTGCGTACAACCAAATTTATCAATGAAAGTTTTGGTGTCCAAGCCTCCTATACATCTACTGACTCGGATGACACCTTCACAATAAGCCTTAACGCGTCATTCTAAATACCGGTCTGCTTTTGCAGAAATCCGCAATAGCAGTTTATAGGCGGTACCCCTTGGTTTTGGGGTACCGCTTTTTTTACAATAAACTGCATTTAACTTGTCGATATTCCAACCACCAAAGATCGAAGATCAGGCCTTGTCCAAAGCCTGGCTTATATCGGCAATAATGTCATCCACATGCTCGATGCCGACAGAAATCCGTACCAGATCTGCCGATACTCCGGCTGTAGCCAATTCTTCCGGGCTCAACTGGCGGTGTGTGGTAGATGCCGGATGACAGGCCAGTGATTTTGCATCACCGATATTTACCAAACGAAGAATCATCTCAAGAGCGTCGATAAAACGAGCTCCCGCTTCTTCACCGCCCTTGATGCCAAAACTCAAGATACCGGAAGCCCTGCCGCCAGTGATCTTTTCACAGGTAGCCTTATGTGGGCTATTGGCCAGACCGGCGTAATTAACCCACTCCACCTTGGGATGGGACTGAAGATATTCAGCAACTTTTTGGGCATTTTCGCAATGTCTCTCCATGCGCAATCCCAAAGTCTCCAAACCTTGCAAAATCTGGAAAGCATTCATCGGGGACAGCGCCGCGCCGGTATTGCGCAACGGAACCACACGACAGCGACCAATATAAGCAGCGGGCCCCAAGGCTTCGGTGTAAACCACCCCGTGATAGGAAGGGTCCGGTTCGTTCAACATCGGAAAGCGCTCTTTATTGGCCGCCCAGTCAAACTTGCCAGAATCGATAATAATGCCGCCGATGCTGGTGCCATGACCTCCTATATATTTGGTCAGTGAGTGCACCACTATGTCCGCACCAAAGTCGATTGGACGGCAGAGATAAGGCGAAGCCACAGTGCTGTCGACTATAAGTGGCACACCGTGACGGTGGGCTATTTCAGCCAACTTCTCGAGGTCTACTACATTGCCGGCAGGGTTGCCGATGGACTCACAAAACACGGCGCGCGTATTGTCATCGATCAGGGCTTCCAAACCATCGAAATCATCGTAAGAAGCCATACGCACTTCCACGCCCTGCTTTGGCAGAGTATGGGCAAAGAGGTTGTAAGTACCGCCGTATAGCTGGGTGGTGCTGACAATATTGGAACCCACGTCGGTGATACATTGAATGGCATAGGTAATAGCCGCCATACCCGAGGCCAGCGCCAAGCCGGCGATACCACCTTCCATTGCCGCCAAGCGCTGTTCCAGCACGTCCGTCGTCGGATTCATGATGCGTGTGTAGATATTTCCGGGCACGGCCAGATTAAACAAATCGGCCCCATGCTTGGTATCGTCAAAGGTGTAGGAAGTCGTTTGGTAGATGGGTACGGCAGCAGCCTTGGTTGTGGCTTCGGATTTATACCCCTGGTGCAATGCGAGCGATTCGAGCTTCATAATTGGCCTCTTGTGTTTTTTGTCGGCGGCTATCTTGAACTAAAGTAGTGCGGAACTAAAGCGCAAAAACCGACTGTGTAGCAGCCGGTTTTGTTGAAAAGAAGCAAGGTGTTGGTAAAGACAGCGTTTTCCTAATTCGTTACTCCCATCACAATAGCTGCCGAACTTATCCGCAAAGCCAAATAATTAAGCAGGGCCTGTTCACTCGCAGTCTCCTGTTCAATACGGCTCCGCTCCATCAAGTAAAAAGCTCGCCGCGCCGTGATCAGCTCACTAAGAGTTACAGCTCCCATGTCATAACCCTGCAGATATTGCTTCAGGGCCCCTTGAGATATCTGAGCGGTCTTTTCGCTGGTCGCGATATTATCCAGCGCAAGCCGGGCAATTCTTTCGACTATAGCAACTTCCTGCGACAGCCTTCTGTTCACAGCTTGTATTTCTATTTCACTCATATTCCTCAACGCCTCG
>JBFHKI010000302.1:0-2683 GCA_041595415.1 Pseudomonadales bacterium
AGTGGTAAGGGCGGATTGCTCAATTTTATGCAGAGGAGCACGAATATGAACGAATCGAACTTTATCGGTGCGCTGTCTTCAAGTCTGGCTGCATCCTGTTTTATCCTTGGATTTGCCCTGTATTTTGGCCTGCTTGCCGACTATGGATACCCTTCGCTGGAGGCTGATTTGGCATCGCAGGTAACCTTTATGCTGGAGCACCGCAGGTTACTCTATGTCTGGTATCTGGTGATTTACCTGTTGTTCGGCCTGTGTCTTGTGGCATTGGTGACCGTCCTCTATCAGAGGCTGAAGAGTGACGCTATTCTGATATCGCAATTGGCGAGTGCACTCGGCCTGATTTGGGCGGGGTTGGTTATTGCCAGCGGAATGTCTGCAGGGGTGGGCATTGAGTATGTCCGGGCTGTGTATTCTCAGAGCCCGGATCAGGCACAGAGTCTGTGGTTATCCTTGCAGATGCTGCTGGATGGACTAGGAGGAGGCAATGAAATTGTCGGAGGCCTGTGGTTGATACTTGTTAGTCTGGCCGCTCGCCGACAGGACAGTCTGCCAAGGCAATTATCGCTTATTGGGTTGATTGTTGGTGCCGCGGGCGTTTTGACAATAGCGCCCCAATTGGAAGTTATGGCCGCTATATTCGGCTTTGGCTGTATTGCCTGGTTTGGCGGCCTGTCTGTGGTGTTGCTGAATGACCGGGTGGAGGATTAATCCTCAGGAGAAGTTTCGGTATCGGCCAGCTCCTGTTCCCTTTGGGCAATTTTTTCCCGGATGATTTCCAGGCGTTTTTGATGGGTTCTGCGGTCAGAGAGCCTGACCCAAATCACCAGGATCGAAAACAGGATACAAAAGATAATAAATATCGCGTTGCTGTGCATGGTGTCCGGCTTGTCGCCCCCTCCGAGCCTGAAGAAATAAAGACAGGTCGTCAGGTTAACAAATCACCGGGGCGTCAACCAACTTTGCACCAGCTCGGCGACCAGTTCCGGGCAGTCGTCCATATGGCAGTGGTGTGCTCCCGGAACACTTTTGCGCGTGAGGTTTGGAATAGCTGCCCCGGAGCTTTTGAAGCGGGGATCCTGTTTGAGCAAGCCCTGTTCCGGTTCAATCAAAAGGGTGGGGGCCTGAATAAGGCTGAAGAAATCACCGCGCATTTCATCGGTAATATGGTAAGCGTTGGTGGCCTTCAGGCGTTGATCGGCATGCCACGACCAGCCGGTTTCTGTCTTGCGCAGGGCGCGTTCGGCCAAGAGCTCCGCACTTTCTCTGGATACGGGTATCTGGCTGATCATTCGCGCCTGAATGGCGTCTTCACGGCTGGTGTAGATGGTTCCCGAGCGGCCGCGCAGTGAATAATTACTGCGCAAGGAGTCAACCAAAGCCTTGGGCAAATCCGGCAATTTGTAGGGGAAGGGTTCAACTGAATCGATTAAAACCAGCCGGTTGACCCGCTCCGGCACTATGGCGGCAAAGAGTGCGCAGACGATGGCTCCGCGTGAATGGCCAACCAGATCCACCGGCTGGCTGGAAAAAACTTTGCTTAGCTCGAACAGATCGCGCAGCTCACTGACCAGGTCGTAGCTGGCGTCGGCGGATCTGAAATCACTTAACCCCTGGCCAGCCATATCAATGGCGCATAGGTCGAACTTGTCAAATTTTGGCCCTATTACCGAGAAACTGGCGGCATTATCGAGCCAGCCGTGCAGGGCGAGTACTTTGTGAGGCTCTGAGCCCAGCCAGCTTAAACCCGCGATTTTGCGGTCAAAAATTTTATAGGAAATTTCTGTAGGCGCGTTTTTATGCAATTCAGGGGCCGCAGGAGTAGAATGACACGCCATTTTAAACCAAGCTTGCAATTCTCCCTATGCATTGCCCTTTCTGTAATACCGCAGACACCAAAGTTATTGACTCCCGCCTTGTTGCCGCCGGTGGGCAGATTCGCCGTCGCCGTGAATGTGTTAACTGCGGTGAACGCTATACCACCTATGAGCTGCCGGAATTGGTAATGCCCTATGTGGTAAAGACCAATGGTACCCGCGAGCCCTTCAACGAAGAAAAATTACGTGGTGGATTACAGCGGGCATTGGAAAAACGTCCGGTGGATGCCGAGCAGGTTGAAGCGGCAATTACCCGGATCAAGCAGACCCTGCGTTCTACCGGTGAGCGTGAAGTGCCTTCTCGCATGATAGGTGAAGCCCTGATGGAAACACTACATGAACTGGATCAGGTGGCCTACGTGCGCTTCGCTTCGGTTTACCGCCAATTCGAAGATATCGAAGAGTTCCGTGCAGAACTCGACAAACTCGGAAAAATTTAAGGTGGATTCTATCGATAGCCGTCATATGGCCCGAGCCTTGCGGCTGGCTGAAAAGGGGCTTTTCAGCACCAGTCCCAACCCCCGAGTTGGTTGTGTGTTGGTCAAGGCAGGGGAGGTGATAGCTGAAGCCTGGCACAAAAAGGCGGGGCAAGCTCACGCTGAGATCCTGGCTCTGGAAATAGCCGGAGACAAGGCCAGAGGTTCGACCTGTTATGTGAGCCTGGAGCCTTGCAATCATACAGGTCAAACCGGTCCATGTAGTGAAGCCTTAATTCGGGCAGGCGTGGCCCGGGTGGTTTATGCAATGGAAGATCCCAACCCAAAGGTTGCCGGGGCGGGAGTGGAAAAATTGCAAGCTGCGGGTATCCA
>JBFHKI010000303.1:0-2648 GCA_041595415.1 Pseudomonadales bacterium
GCTGCACCCGAGCCAGGTGATTGCGCATATCCGCTACCGGATTACTGGCGTATGGCTGAATTGGAACCACCAAACCAAGGGTCAGACCACCGAACTGAAAAGTTCGATCGTATCCACGGTTCAGGGATTTAAATTTTTCGGAAAGATCCCGCATTTATCACTCCACCCCAAATTTGAGGTAAGACCATGATTTGAACCTGGCATCTTAATTTTATTGGATATTATTGATAATTCCGAAACACAAAGAATGAGAATTTAGATTTTATTGATAATTAAGGCGCGCAATCTAATCCGGTTTGCCAATAAGGCGAATCGCCAAAACGCTCACTGAAAAAGTCGATAAAAGCCCTGACCTTTGGCGCCAGAAGGCGCGAGCTGGGATAGACAGCCCAGATAGCGGTATTTGTCACCAGAGGGTAATCTTTCAATATGGGTACCAGCTCACCCCGCTGTACCTGCTGATAACAACACCAGGTTGAGCTGAACGTAATACCTATTCCTCGGGCACATGCATCGCGGGCAGCTTCACCATTGTCGGTACGGAATTTGTTGTTGGTTTTAATGCTCACTGGCCCCTGTCCGGTTTCAAACACCCAGGTTTCCATCCCAATCAGATTGACACATTGATGCCGGAGTAAATCCTGCGGCTTTTCCGGCTCACCGTGCCGGGCGAGATATTCAGGGGAGGCACAGACTATACGGCTAACCGGGGCCAGTTTGCGTGCAATCAAGCTAGAATCCGCTAATGCCGCATCGCGAATGGCTATGTCAAACCCACCCTCAACCATATCCATCACTCTGTCACTCAAGTGCATATCAACGCGCAGCTCGGGATACCGCTGCAAAAATTCGTTTATACCCGGGAGCAAATGCATCCGCCCAAAAGAAGCGGGTGCCGCCACTCGCAACTTGCCCTGTGGGCTGAACACTCCCGCCCCAACCGAAGCACGGGCTGTTTCGACACTTTCGAGAAGATCCTGGGCATGCGGCAGGAACGCTTTTCCCTCTTCGGTCAAAGATACCTGTCGTGTGGTGCGATGAACCAGTCGCACCCCCAAATCTTTCTCGAGTTTATTCATGTGAGCACTGGATACAGCCGGCGACAGCCCCAGCTCTTTGCCGGCCATACTGATGTTGTTTAGTGCAGCAATGCGGACAAACAACTTTATGTGTTCGATATTCATCGACGGAATTCTCAACATAAAATAAAAACTGATTATAAATATACCAGCATTATCAACCGAACAAACAACAAATAGACTCAAGTTTTCCGTCAAACAGAGGCTTTCCCTATGAAGTCCATGATTCTCAATTCCTACGGTGCCAGCGCCCGATTTGAGCTAGCAGAAGTAATAAAGCCCGAACTAAAACCAGGCCATTTACTGATCAAAATTGCCGCCAGCAGTGTTAATACCGTCGACACGATGATCCGGCAAATGGGAGACCAATTACCCTTCTCACCCCCTCTGCCCGCCATACTGGGTATGGACTTTGCCGGAACAGTTGAAGCTGTTGGAGAGGGAGTGGAAGGTTTTAGTATTGGCGACGAAGTTTATGGATGCGCCGGCGGTCTGGCTGACTTACAGGGCACGCTGGCAGAGTACATTGCGGCCGATGCCAAACTGGTTTCCCACAAGCCGAAAAGCCTTTCCATGGCCGAGGCTGCTGCCCTGCCACTGGTTGGCATAACTGCCTACGAGGGCTTGACACGAGCTGGTGTCCACAGGGGGCAAAAGGCTCTTGTACACGGCGGCTCCGGAGGTGTCGGTCATGTTGCCTTGCAACTGGCGAACAACTTTGGCGCCGAGGTTTATTCAACCGGTGGCGGGGATCAGCAGTTGGCTCTTATTGAACAGCTTGGTGCTACACCTATCAATTACCGAACGGAAAGCGTTTCCGACTATGTAAAAAAACACACTGCCGGTGCTGGTTTTGACCTTATCTTTGATTCAGTGGGGGGAACTAATTTGCCCAACTCCTTTGAAGCGGCTGCGCTGAATGCGCAGATTGCTACTACGGTTTCCCTGTTAGAGCTCGACATGAGCCCAGCCCACTTTAAAGGGTTGTCTCTACATGTAGTCTTTATGTTGATACCCATGCTCTACAATCACAAACGTGAAGAGCACGCCAAGATACTCGCCAAACTGGCCGAGATCGCCGATGAAGGTAAATTAACCCCCATACTGGACGGAGAAATCTTCAGCCTCGAACAAATAGCACAGGCACAAGACAAGCTGGAAAGCGGCAAATGTATTGGCAAAGTTGTGGTCCGGAATCAGCCGAAAATTCCATAAAAGGGAAAAACGGCCCGGTGACCGGAGCTAAACTTTATTTTCCGACCGTCATGCGACGTTTTATGGACCGGGGGTTTTCAATTTCGTCGATCACCGCCTTGGCCATATCCCGGTGGGATATATTACCCGCCGGGCCACCGTCTTCTGCAGCTAAGGTTTCGTCCCAGCCAGTACGGTACTGACCTGTGGCAGGACCATCTGGTGCGTACTGACCGGATGGAGAAATCACCGTCCACTTGACCGAAGTTGTCGCCCGGTAGTTTTGCAGAGCCAACCAATGCCCCCACACCAAACCGTGCAGAGGCGTTCCCTCTTCCGAAGGTCTGGCATCCAGTCCCAATACCCCGTCAGTAA
>JBFHKI010000304.1:0-2641 GCA_041595415.1 Pseudomonadales bacterium
ATTAAGTTGATTGGCACAGCGGCCATTGATGCCATAGCCCAATCAATAAAATTTTTAAACGACTATATATGGAAATATACTCTCAAACCATTCGATAAACTTCTCGATACTTTGGTTGAAATTGGGGCTATGGACATCAACCCTTTTGAAGGGGCTGGACAGGTAATTGATACCTTCGCCCTCTCCAGCCGCGATGTCACTAACCAGGTCCTGGCGGATATCGACAAAACCAACGCCGGATACGACAGCATAAAGACAACCATCGACGGCTATATCAAAAGCGTCAAGGAGACAGCCACTACCACCAAAACAGCAAATAATGAGATTATCGCCTCCCACCAGGCCACCAGTACGGCTATGGTTGCAAATATCGCGAAACGATCAAAAGCCGAGCTGAAAGCGTTAGAGAAAATTGAAAAAGAAGCAGAAAAAGCAGCCAAAAAAGAAAAGGAGAGATACGCCGACTCGGTAAAACTTACCAAAAATAAAATTCTGGCAATGAACGGCATCGCCGCTGCCGCCAGCGCGCAGACTGATACGTTTGTTCGGCTTGAGCAGATAAAAAACGAGGCTGTAGAGGAGGGAAACGACCAGAGAATAGAAAGTTTTGAAGATTATGTAAGGTCTGTAGATGGTCTAAACGCTGATCTGGTCAACTCTTTTAGAATCGATTTTGACAACGTTGACGGACTTTGGACAAGCTTGTGGCAGGGGATGGTCGAAACAGTCGTCAATTCTGTTGCCAAAATTGTTGCTCAAAAGGCAACCGGTGTGATTGTTGACACCATTGCAGACGTCTTGTTTCATGACGGCACAACTGGCGTAAAACCAGATGAAGTTAACGCAATATTACAGGTCGGCGAGGCTGTTATCCCAAGAGACGAGGCGGCAATTATCAGCTCGAACCTTTCGCCTTTCGGATATGGTGGAAAAGATTTTTCTGCACTCACAGAGGCAACAGCGGTTTATAGTGCATTAATGGGCGGCGCAGGAGCAAATGGCAGTGATTCACCAGGATATGCAGGCGGTGCTGTTGGTGATCTCGCAGGGCTTGATGCAGCGTCGGCCAAAAGTGCAATTGGTGCGGCCATTGGACTGGGTGTAAATGCAGCTATGGGGTATGGCGTTGATATTGGGCTAACCGCTGCAAAAGTTGGTTTAAAGACTATCGGGGGTGTTGTCGGGCACGAAGTTGGAATTGATAACACTGCGCCCGCTGATATCGGGGCTGCTTTCGGTGCCGTGCTTGGTGCCGCGTTCGGTCCTCTTGGCTCGTTAATCGGCAGCCTGGCTGGCGGATATCTTGGGTCAAGGCTCGGGGCGTGGGGCATCACGACAAGTTATGACAGGACCGGCGGTGATTACGGCGGTGGCGGCGGTTTCGGTAGCGACATCGGAGATAATGCAGATGGCGGCGGCGACATGGGCCGGGGCGGGTACGGTGATGATGGCAACATGGGAATTGGCGACGAAGGTTACGCCCACACTGGCGGATATTTGCTCAAGGCCGACGAGGGAAAAATGATCGTCCAGACCGGTGAGGGCGTGCTGAGCAGGATTGGTATGAAAAATCTCGACAAGCTCAACACCGGAAACTTTGCGGACGCAGGCAATGGCCTCAATGCAGACGAGATCGCTTCCCTCCTCTGGTCCATCGCTGCGGCAACGAAAAAGGCGGCAGCAATATTGGAGCGATTTGAATATACAGGAATCCCACAGAGCACCAGGAAGGCGGTAGCATGAGAGTTGTTTCCCCCCACGATATAAACTTGAGGTCGACCAGCGTCACGGCAAATTCAGAGGCGGAATGGTCGGCTCTGACAACATATAGCCTGGGTGAAACGGTACAGGTGACGACAGCCACACCCCATACCGTCTATCAATCTCTGCGCGGCAATAACACCAATAGGCCACCGGCTGAGTGGCTGGAACCGCAAACCGAAGTCGGGACAAGTACCAGCAGCAATTCCGTTGCTACCGGCAGCAAGACGTTTACGACCCAGCAGAATCTTGGCTTCTCCTCCGGCATGCAGGTACAGATTTCGAAAACGACCACTCCGGCATCAGTCAATATGGTCGGAGAGGTGACCTCCTACACTCCCGGTACCGGTGTGCTCGTGGTTTCGGTAATGAAAATAACTGGCTCGGGAACCTATGCCGAATGGACCATAGAGAGTGTCGATGAGATAGGGTTCTGGAAAGAAGTTGAGGCGACCAATGCCTATAAAATGTTCGATGGCTATCTGAACACCCAGACAGTCATGGCAGATGAAATATTTGTCAAGCTGAACACCACCAGGGCTGATTATGTCACCTTGTTCGGGCTGGAAGGTTTTTCTGTCGAGTTTGAGCTATATGACAGCACCGAAACAACACTGCTCTGGAGCAAGAGTGTCAGCCTGGTTTATGGTGCTGTAGCGGTAAGTGATATAAGCGACTGGTATGAGTATTTCTTCGGTTCATACTCGTACAAGGAAGTTGTTGATGCTGAAATAGGTGTTGTCACTTATGAGGGCGTCCTGTGCATAAGAATAACCGCGATTGACGGGCAAGATACAAAATGCGGTGGCGTGATCGTCGGCAGAATATATGACGTCGGCACAACGCAATACGGCACTGTGGCCGGCATGATAGATTTCAG
>JBFHKI010000305.1:0-2611 GCA_041595415.1 Pseudomonadales bacterium
GCGGAAGTAAGCCCGCCGGCGGGGCATCGTTTTGATACTCGGTAGACTCTGGCTCGAGCGCAAACGCCTGCCCGCAGGTCAATAATCCCAGAGCAAGTGTGGCACAGGCGAAGTACGATGCGGCATGCATGCAAAGACCGTCAGTTAGCGGGCAAAATCAGTCGATAACGAGAGATCGCACGCCGGAATCGTTTACCGCGCGATAGGTTACCTGACCATCAAAGGGTAGTTCTACTGACCAGACGTTTCCAGCGTAGAGGCGAGTGGCCATCAGATCTACACAGCTAGACAAAAGCTGGCCGCAAATCTGGCCGTTTTCCAGCTTGATGTAGGAGTTGCCATCGTTTCGGAAAGTCAGTACTCCATCGCCTTTTTCATAGCTTAGTTTAGCTTCGGCATTCTTGGGTGGCACGATGACCAGCGCCTGATAAGCGACAACAATGCGCACAGCAGAACCTTCATCGGCAAAAGGTGCCAATACCGGAGTAAATGTGACGCGGAAAATTTGGTCGACCGGGCTGTCTTGATTCAGGCTAACCAGGCGCACCTGAGATTTTGACCCCGGAGCCACCACCATCTTGGCGGGTGTTATTAGCAGATTTGCGTCCTGTGGATTCTCGACGAGTATACGTTCTTCATTTGGCAAGCCGGGGTTGATCACCTCGTGAATAGTGATATCAATATAGGCGTTGTCATTAGTGTCGTCGTTAAAGACAACAATGTCTTCTCTTGGTAAACCGTCTGGGTCAAATTCGACGACTATCTTATCCAGGTAGATACCCGCAGAGGCAGGAGAAAGTGCAAAAGCGGAAAGGGAAAAAACTAATACTCGGATAAACATGTTCATGGGGATTGGGTCCTTGTTGGCTGCTTCAGCTTTTTAGAGTAGTTCTACGGTGAGGAAGAGATCGCCGGTAAATTCCAAGCTCGTGGCAGACATAATATCTTCTTTGTCGAACACTATCCTGATTTCGCTATTATTGCCAGTACTGCAATCGTTATAACTCTTGATGGTGTAAATGTTGGAGCCGTTGGTAGGGGAAATTTCCTCAAACTGTCCGCTGTCGATTTCGGGATTGAATTCCAATAAAAAAGGCATGGACTCGTTATCGTCACTGATGAGTGAAAAACGATTTCCGGCAATATTATTGGTCCAGGCCGTAACTGCAATGCGAGAGCCAATGGTGCCGCGAATACAGAAATCCTTGGTAAAGCGGTAATCCGTGACAGTGTTGTCCCTGGATACCGTCAAATCCCAATCTTCCAGATCGGTTATCTGTACGCCCTGGTCAATCTTAAGGCTAACGGATATGGATCCGGTTGATTCGATGCCCAGCTCGCCATCTTCGGCAGATAGAACCGAAGCGGAACAGAAGATGCCAAACAGCGTAATAGCTGTAGCAACAAGACGGCTGTTAAGCACAAATCTGGAGTGAAAAGATTTCATAACCCGCTCATTTAAAAACTTGAGTCTAAGGTAGAGCAGTCGAAAATGAATATCCACTTCAGCTTCTGAATATTGGTCCTTATGCATGTTTTTTTTCGCTGGGGAGTATAAAAACGCGACCAAGACCACATTTCAGAGTTTTAGTATCTATGTTTGGCAATATCTCCAGGTATTTCGCGGCTTAAAATCGGCAGCATATAGCCGGACAGTTCTGCTCTCATGCTGCGGTAAAGAGCCTTTGCGGCTTCTTCCGGAACATTGAAATGTGAGGCGCCGGCGACGGGATCCATAAGATGCAGATAATAGGGCTGAATTCCCAGATCAAAGCATTTTCTATGTAGACTCAGTTGAGTGTCCAGATTGTCGTTAATGTCTCTCATGAGCACAGCTTGATTGAACAACCGGACACCAGCCTGTTTCAGTTTTTCTATCGCCCTGGCCAGATTGTCGTCTATTTCCTGTGGGTGATTTATATGGGTGACAAGAATTGAATTTTTGAAGATTGTCAGCCATTCGAGACAGTCGTCGGTAATGCGTTGTGGGATGACAACCGGCATTCTGGTGTGTACTCGCAGGCGCTTGATTTGGGTTGTCTTGTGTAATTTTTCTGTAAGACTTTTCAAGAAACGATCGGGTGCACTCAGGGGGTCTCCGCCGCTGTAGATTACCTCGTCTATTTCGTCATGGCTCTGCAGATATCGCAACACGGGTAACCAGCCCTCAGAGCCGGGGTTGTTGGCTCCGTAATCGAAGTGGCGACGGAAACAATAGCGGCAATGGATGGCGCAGGCGCCACTTACTGTCAACAAAACCCGGTTTTTGTATTTATGGATCAATCCGGGTAGAGGGTTAGATTCGGCTTCCTGCAAAGGATCTTCGACAAACCCCGGTGTCTGTAACTCCTCGGACTTTTGGTTGAGAATCTGACGCAACAAAGGGTCCCTGGGGTTGCCCCTTTGCATGCGGGCAACAAAGCAGCGTGGCACTTTTACCGGGAATTGATGGGCGGCGACTTCGCTCAGGTCTATTGATGTGGGCCTGATGTCCAACAGTTCGCACAGCTGGTAGGGGTCGGTAATCACGTTTTTTAGTGCCGACTGCCAGGATTCTTCCTGCCAGCTCAGGTCAGTCTGGGGTATCATGCGCGCTTTTAATCCGGCGAGA
>JBFHKI010000306.1:0-2601 GCA_041595415.1 Pseudomonadales bacterium
AATTTTTACGAGGCAAGCGCCTACGCCGCCTGGGCAGGAAAGCGCCTGCCAACTGAGTTTGAGTGGGAGGTCGCGGCACAAAAAAACGCGGATCAAGGCAATTATTTGAATCTGGATTATCTTCAACCGGTTGTGGCTACAGACACGCGTCTGGTGCAGATGATGGGCAATGTCTGGGAGTGGACCAACAGTAGTTATCTTCCCTACCCGGGTTTCGAAGCTTTTGCCGGTGATGCCGGAGAATATAATGGCAAATTCATGTCTGGCCAGTTTGTATTGCGCGGTGGTTCTTGTGTAAGTCCGCAGCAGCACGTCCGTTCAACTTACCGAAACTTTTTTTACCCACACCAGAGCTGGCAGTTCAGTGGTGTGCGATTGGCGGAGGACATGGAATGAATAATCTGGCAGAACCTATACAAAATCCGGCAATTGACAGGACAAAGTCAGACTTCTTGCTCGCGGTATTGGAGGGCTTGTCGGAGCAACCCAGGAGCCTGCCCTGTAAATATTTTTATGACGCGCGAGGTTCTCAACTCTTTGAGCAGATTTGTCAATTGCCCGAATATTACATCACCCGAACCGAGCTGGCCCTGTTGGCAGATATAGGTCAACAGGTTGCTGAACAAGTGGGTGAGGGGGTCAGCATCGTGGAACCCGGCGCCGGTGCCGGGCAGAAGGTACAAGTGCTGCTGCAGGCCTTGCTGCATCCCCGCAAATTTATTCCTCTGGAAATATCCTTGCAGGCTCTGGAAAGTTCCACCCGGGAGCTTCAGAAGAAGTTTCCCCGCCTGGAAGTGATTCCCCATCAGGGGGATTTCACCGACCAGAAAGACCTGACTAAACTGCCTTTGGTCACAGAAGATGATGACCGGCGGCTGGTGTTTTTTCCGGGTTCTACCATTGGCAATTTCACCAGAGACGAAGCAATAAAAGTGCTTGGCAATCTGGCAGTTTTGGCAGGTTCAACAGGTTGGGTATTGGTTGGTGTCGATCTGCTCAAGGATCGGCAGCGTCTGTTGGCGGCTTATAACGACAGTCAGGGAATTACAGCAGATTTTAATAAGAATTTGCTGCTAAGAATCAACACCGAACTGGGTGGGGACTTTGATCTTGAAAAGGGCTTTGTGCACCAAGCCTCATTTAATGAGCCGGCTTCACGTATTGAGATGCATTTACAATCTCTCTGTGATCAGCAGGTTTCTGTCGCCGGACGGCAGTTTAGCTTTTGTCAGGGTGAAACAATCCACACCGAGAACTCACACAAATACAGCCAGGCCATGTTCAGCGAGATGGCGGGTTTGGCCGGCTTAGATGTGTGCCAAAGCTGGACTGACCAGAATCAGGATTTTGCCCTGTTTTTGCTGGTGCCCTCGAGTCGCTAAAAAAGCCTATTGCTTAGTCGGCCTTGGGTTTTCTCTTTCTGTTTTTTTTGGCTGCGGCGCTGTGTTTGGCCGGGCCGCTATCCATTCTTTCAATCCCCAGCGGTTGATTGCGAACTCGCACTTTTTTCAAATGCTGGAACAACTCTTTGGGCATCCCCGTTGGCAAGTCCACAGTGCTGTGGTCGTCAAACAGTTGGATTCGGCCTATGTATTGGCTGTCAATATCTGCTTCATTGGCGATAGCGCCGACAATATCGCCAGGTTTGACTTCGTGGTTGTGCCCAACTGCCAAACGGTAGGTATCCATTTCGATATCAGCAGTTGCGCTGCGGTCACGTTTGGACTTGCGTGGTTTTTCCTCGTCAAAATCTTTGGCAACGTTGCGATTGCGACCGGTGTCTGAAAACTCGTGATTTTTGACTTTTGCAGAACGTTCACGTCGGTTGCCGCCAGTATTGCGCTCCATGCGTTCGTTAGAGCGCTCTTTGCGCGGTGTGTCTTTGACGATAATAGGGTGGTCTTTTTGAGCTAAAAAGGCCAATGCGGCAGCGAGTTGCTCTGCGGTGGTTTCGTTTTCCTGCAGATACTCTGCTACCAGATTGTCGAAGAAGCCCAAATTACCCTTTTCAAGGGTTTCGGTAATACTGGCTTTAAACTGGTCACCGCGCTTTTTGTTGATTTGTTCCTTGCTCGGCAGTTGCAACTCGGTCATTTTCTGGCGAGTCGCTTTTTCGATAGAACCGAGAAGGCGTCTTTCCCGCGGTGCTACGAACAGGATAGCGGTACCGGTACGCCCGGCCCGACCCGTGCGACCAATACGGTGCACATAGGCTTCTGTGTCATAGGGGATATCGTAGTTGATGACGTGGCTGACACGTTCCACATCGATACCGCGGGCAGCTACGTCTGTAGCAACCAGAATATCCAGACGACCGTTTTTCAGCTTGCCGATGGCGGCTTCGCGAAGGTTCTGTGACATATCACCATTGATAGCGGCGGCGGAATGACCTCGAGCCTCAAGGCGATCGGCCAGTTCAACGCTGGAGGTTTTTGTGCGCACAAAAATAATAATGCCGTCAAACTCTTCCACTTCCAGAATACGAGTCAGCGCATCCAGTTTGTTGGTGCCGCTGACGATCCAGTATTTTTGCTCGATACGCTCAACCGTTGAGGTTTTTGAGGCGATCTTGATTTGCACAGGGTCCTGCAAATAGGTATC
>JBFHKI010000307.1:0-2599 GCA_041595415.1 Pseudomonadales bacterium
GCTGCCCGCCGAGCACACTGACATAAAGAACACGTGCAAATCCGAGTAAAAGCGGAACCGCCAGAGCGGATATGGCAATACCTGCCTCTAACAAACCATAGAACAATACGGGACGGGTAATACGATGGATAAAGCGGGAGGCAACCAGAGCCCCCAATGACAATCCGGCCATATAGGCCGAAAGTACTGCCGCAACCGCCAGTTCAGAGGTACCGAATACCAGCGAAAATTGCCTTAACCACGCGGTCTGATAGAGCAAGGCCGCAAAACCCGACAAAACAAAACAAGCGACAACGCCGAGCAAAACCAGACTATCAGCTCCGGTACGGATGTTTTTTAACATGGATTGTTGATTTCCCGCCCTCAATAAAGGCGGCCATTTTAACCACAAATTTACGGCAAGTTACTGAATAACCAAATATTTAGTCGACAACCACCAACCTGCAGTTCCAGTTGGCGTGCTTTCCGACAGAAACCCAGCCTATTGTTGTGCCTGATAGGCTCTGGCCTCCGCCAAATCATAGGTGATGTAAAACTCGGTTTGAAAAGCGCCCCAAGCTCCTCTCTCTATGGCCTGATTGACCACCCGCAGGTGGTCCGGCGGCAGGCGCATCACAATGACTTGGCCAATGCCCATCATCACATAGTGGTTAAGGATCTCAACCCCGTCGGGCGGGAACATCTCTGAAAACCCGGCAGCCTGCAGCACATCAGCCCGCTGAACATTGTTCATACTCTGGTCGTGTTTTAGAAACACCGTCAGCAAAATATGCTCATTGTCCGGTAACAGGGCAGGAGCATTCTGCGCATTGCCATGAATGCCGACGAACAAAAAAACCAACAGACAAAAAAACCTGAAAAAGCCTTTCATAATTAACCCCCCTTTACCCTGAAAATGTCGCCCGTTGCGGCAACCCGCATCAGTTAGCGCTGGTAAATACCCTGTCTATATCCCGTACGGCAAATTTCCAGCCCTCGCTGGTCAAGATATATTCATCCAAATACTTGGCAACCAGATAAATTCCATCCATCGAGATAATCTCGCTCTGCTCACGCCCTTGCTCAAGGGTCTTTGCATAGATGGTTCCATAGTGAACGCCTCTGGCGTGATTGGCGTCGATAATTTCAATATGACTGGTGCCCATTACATGCATCGTCAGGCGATTGCGACTAACGGCATCAACTCGGGCACGCAAAGCATCGCGGCCCTGCCAGGACTTTTCCCCATCTATAGCCTTGCCGTCTTCAGCAAAGAGGTTGGCAAACTCCTCTGCCATAAAATGGTCGCGGTAATATCCGTAGTTATCGACCAATTCTTTTATTTCCACTTTGATTTGCCGCTGTTGTTCAGCATCGAGCTGCTGGGCATGGGCAGAACTACCCAAAGAAAAAATGACTGCTAGCCAAATCCAGTTTTTGATAATTTTCATTAATACCCCTTCCCAATGTGATTGTTTCTTGTGAGATCAAAGAGTCTGCCTCCACTGCCAAGACGGATCAAGCTTCAGGCTTGCTTGCTGTACAAAAAAACCGCAAGCCTTTCTTCCGAAAAGCTTGCGGCTCAAAATAAAAAACTTATTCTGCAGCAGTAAAGACTCGTTCGAATCTGCGCTCGGCAATTCGCCAACCTTCACTGGTTAATTCGTATTTGTCGTGATATTTGCCCATCACGGAAAAATTCGGAACGGCTACTGTAGCGCCTTCCTCATGACCCTCCGGATAACGCGCCCCGTAAACCGTTGCATAGTGAATGCCGGTTGCATGGCTTTCATCGATCACCGAAATCTGGCTGGTGGACATAACATGCATCCCCAGAGTGTTCGGATCGACCGCTTCAACTCGGGACTGCAAAACGTCCCGGCCAGTGTAAGGGCTACCATTAATTATCAGAGTGCCATTCGGTGAAAACACGTTGGCGTAGGCAACAGCATCGTGATTGTCACGCGCCATAGCGTAGCGATCGACCAATTGTTTGATTTCCGCCTTGATTTGCCATTCCTGCTCGGCACTCATATCTGCCGCCTGCACATTCGCAACCGCCAGAATCAAAAGAGCACAGGCACAGCCCATTTTTTTGATCAATTTCATTTTATCCCCCAAAAGTTTCATTTAAAAAATTAAAAAAGCGCGAATAAATCGCGCTTTATCATTTACTCGACAGATCTATCGTCGCACGCATAGGGCTCCCAAGGATAGTCTGCGATGTAAACCACATCCTGCCCGGTCTGCTGTCCCTGCCAAAACAGCGGATCTTCACCCATGTATTCGCGGGTCAGAGAGCCTTCCTCGTTGTCCAGAATAAAACGTTCAACCGCGTGGAACTGCTCACTACGTGTTGAGCGATTCCCGGCAAATCGGGTAAAACCGACCGTATCTACAACCAGCACACCATCTTCCCATTTGCCGATGGAATGACCGGCCCAGCTCGGCTCGATATTCTCGGGGTGCTCATCCATATTCATATGAATAACCCGCTTGGTATCCATAAAACCGTACATCAGGGTAATTTGATCCTGTTCCTGAATAATACGGTTGGAAGGCTGATCAAAAGTCCAGTCAGAAAAGAAGTCACGTGGCTGACAATCCAGACGCCCGGCTA